>JAYWAU010000490.1:0-3189 GCA_043782265.1 Ferruginibacter sp.
CGAACTTGGTATGGACGTTTTAGGACGAATGATTAAAACTGCAAGACAGCAACGTAAATTGACACAAGAACAATTAGGGGAACTTGTTGGTGTACAAAAGGCACAAATCTCAAAATTAGAAAGCAGTGCTAACAGTGCAACAATTGACACAGTATTAAAAGTTTTCAAGGCGTTGAAAGCAGACATTCATTTTAATGTGACACTCGAAAAGCAATACTTACAACTCGTTTGACAATAAGGCGAACGCACAACATTGGGTTTTGCGCAAGTGTGGCTGGACAAACAAACTTCAGCCAATTGCAAACAGGTCGTGAAATAATATTTAATGCTGACCATTCTTTATTTTTTATTAAAATGCAATATTGGGAATTTATTATTGGTGGTATTGGTGTCATTATGTTAGTTGACATTTTGATACATGGGAAATTATCATTTTGATAGCAGAAGGCATCTTTTACAGAACATCCCTGCCACTTGTTTTCATTAACAGAGTTCCTTACATTAGCCTCATAAAATAAACCCATTTTATATGGCAAAAGAAAGCGACATCAACGACTCCGAAAGCGTAACAGAATACATTCAAAAAATGGATCCGGTTTTGGGTACGCTGGTTGAAACCATCAGGCAGATTATTTTGAGTACTGATAAAGAAATTGGCGAACGCATTAAATGGAATTCACCCAGTTTCTTTTACATGGGAGCCATGAAACCCTTTAACCCAAAAGAATACAAACGGGAACTGATTGTTTTTAACCTGTACAAAAAAGAGTATGCGTTGCTGGTTTTACAGAGCGGCGAAAAACTTAAAGATGCAACAGGACTGCTGGAAGGCGATTATAAAGATGGGCGCAGACTGGTAAAGATTTATGATGTAGCAGATGCCAAAACAAAACAGAAGCCGTTGCAGCAACTGATAAAACAATGGTTGAAAATGATAGACAAATAACAAATACGACGAATGAATTGTACCATAAGAAAAGCTGCTCCAGCAGATTTTGAAGCCATATTTTTTCTGATAAAAGAATTTGCAGTATTTCAGCAAACGGCAGATAAAGTATCCATTACATTGGAGCAGATGCATGCTGATAAAAACCTATTTCAATGTTTTGTGGCAACAGACGGCGACGGTAAAATCATTGGATTTGCCACTTTCTTTTTCGCCTATTATTCATGGTCGGGTAAAGCTTTAAATCTTGATGACTTGTATGCAACGCAGCAGTTCAGGACGCAGGGCATTGGTAAAATGTTATTGGACGAAGTAATAGCACTGGCCAAAAAAGAAGACTGTAAAAAACTGCGCTGGCAGGTTTCCGGGGGGAATACAAACGCCATCAGCTTCTATAAAAAAATAGGTGCTTCCATTGATGGTACTGATATCAATTGTGATCTTTATTTATAACTAAGGAAAGACAAGAGCAGGGCAAACGCATTAAAAATTAAAAAGTCTTTCTGAATTCTGTTTGATTGGGGTTGCTAAATTTCCTACAACTGCGGGCTCTTGCGTTAAGGTTGCCAACCTTCAAAAGGTTGGCAACCTTTGGGAAGTTTCTACACGTGGGATAAATTGTTTGCAGATGTGTGATCCCCTACCCAAACACAAGAGTTGTTCTTTTTTCATCTTGCTTTAAATAACGTAATTTGGCTATCGCTGCTGCAAAACTTGTCATTACTTTAACCTCAATAAATATAAAATGAAAATTATAAAAGCTACATCAACAACGCTGATTGTATTGCTCCTTTGTTGTGCAGGTACCAGTCTTTTACAGGCACAAAACTCAAGGTTTAGTTACAACAAGTATAGCAATGGTAAAGGCGACTCCTTAAATTACCGCATGCTCTTTCCGGATTCTGATACCTTACGAAGGTATCCGCTGGTAATTTTTTTACATGGTTCCGGTGAGCGGGGAAACAACAACGAGGCGCAACTGCAATGGGGCGTCAGCAATTTTGCCACCGACCAGGCAATGGCCATGCACCCGGCTTTTGTGATAGCACCCCAATGCCCGGAAGGGCAGGGATGGGCTAATAGTACCCGGAACAACAAGTCGCTGCAACTGGCGCCTATGCCGGCTAAATCAATGGAACTGCTGATTGAGCTGATCCATAAAATGACAAAAGATTTTAGGATTGATACCAACCGTATTTATATTACCGGTCTTTCTATGGGTGGCTTTGGAACCTATGATGCCATTGAAAGATACCCGCATTTATTTGCAGCTGCAGTACCTGTTTGCGGTGGTGGTGATGTGTCAAAAGCGGCTTCCATAGCACACATTCCCATGTGGATTTTTCATGGTGCTGAAGATCCGGCTGTAGATCCTGTTTACTCCGTCGATATGGTGCTGGCACTAATAAAAGCCGGGGCACGACCGGGGTTTACCCAATATCCCTCCGTAGGGCATTTTTCCTGGATAGCAGCATACAGCGATCCTTTGATGATGGGATGGCTGTTCAGTCAGCACAAATGATGTACTAAAAAACAACGTTGAAAAGATGGATGAAAAGATATAAGTGAAAAAATTACAGGCATCATGGGTGCCATGCACGAAGAAATAAATGGTGTTGTAGCATTGCTTGTAAACAGGCAGGAAGTTACCATTGGCGGTCGTACTTATTTTACCGGAACCATCAATGGTGTTAAAACAGTTGTTGTGTTTTCCCGTTGGGGTAAAGTGGCAGCAGCAACTACGGTGTCGACACTTATTCTTACATTCAACATTACGCAATTGCTGTTTACTGGTGTTGCAGGTGCAATCAGCCATCAACTAAAAATAGGAGACATTGTTATTGCAAAGCGCCTGGTACAGCATGATATGGATGCAAGACCACTGATGCCACAATTTGAAATTCCCTTGCTGGGCAAAACCTATTTTGATTGTGATGCTGATCTTCTGACCATTGCTCAAAATGCTGTAAATGATTTGCTCAATAACAAACACCTGCATTCAACCATTGATTCAGCAGCGCTTGAAGCGTTTGATATTACCGCACCAAAATTGGTGGTTGGTGATATTGCAAGTGGTGACCAATTCATTTCCGGCAGCAGCAGTAAAAATAGTATCCTGCAAAAACTTCCTGCTGTTGTATGTATAGAGATGGAAGGAGCAGCAGTAGCACAGGTTTGCTTTGAATATGATATTCCTTTTGTAATAATCAGAACCATCTCCGACACTGCGGATGAACAATCGC
>JAYWAU010000491.1:0-3189 GCA_043782265.1 Ferruginibacter sp.
AGAACGGTAATCTCTCAAAGCGGTGTATCCAACCTGTAATTTATTAGAAGCTTTATTGCTGAAACGTGTATTTAACTCTGCAATAACAATATTAAAATTATTGTTGATTACATAACCGCTTCCAAAAAAAGGCATTGCAGTAGTGCCTGGCTGGCCACCAGTAATTTGACCTATGCCTGGCCTGCTGTTACTTGCGAACTGATCCTGAGAAGATTTTAAATAATTATATTTAACAGTAAGGGTACTATGAGCGTTGATGTTCCAATCAACTTTTGCAGTGATTTTATCACTTTTGGTTTCAAAAGAATACCCTTGATATGCTCCGGGATTATAACCGTATGTACTTTGTAAAAAAGTACTTAAAGCTGCTAAAGTATCTGCATTGGCTTGTGATACATTTCCACCTGGTGCATGTGAAGCATCAGATGCTACCTGGCTTGTTGCAGGTGCTGTTTGCCTAACTTGTTCAGCACTTACAAAAAAGAATAATTTATCTTTTACAATTGCACCTCCTATGGTAGCTCCCCTGGTATTAAATTTAAAAGTAGGTTTAACAATGGTCGTTGTTCCTACTTTATATCCTTGTGTTCCGGGTCCTTTAAGGGCCGTATAAACAGACCCTTTAAATTCATTGGTTCCGCTTTTAGTTACAGAATTAATACCTGCACCTGAAAACCCGCCTTGTGTTACATCATAAGGTGCAACACTCACTTGTATTTGTTCAATAGCTTCTAAACTTATTGGCTCACTTCCTGTTTGGCCGCCTAAAGTACCCTGCAAACCAAAGGAGTTATTAAAGTTAGCTCCATCAACTGTAATGTTATTGTATTGACTACTTCGGCCACCAATATTTAAACCGTTGGCTGTTGGTTCTAATTTGGTAAAATCCTGTAATGAACGGTTGATGGTGGGCAATCTTTCAAGTTGGTTACGACTGATAATTTCCTGGCTACCTGTACGATTGTTATTGAAAGTTTTGTCCTGCCTTCTACCTGATACAGTTACTTCAGTAAGCTCTTTTGAGTCTAGAATCAAAACAAAATCAGCTTTGTATTCCTGTCCAAGCAACAGCGTAATATTATCCAGTTTAGAAGGCTTATAACCAACGAATGTAGTAGTTATCTCGTAAGGGCCTCCTACACGTAAGTTGGGTAAATTGTACCTGCCATCTTTACGGCTGGTAGTACTGTATTTTGTACCGGTTGGTACATGCACGGCAACAACAGTTGCACTTGCGATTCCATTGTTACCATCAGTAACAATTCCCTGAATGTCAGAGGTGGTTTCCTGGGCTTTTGCTAAAAAACCGAACAATAAAAATATTGTCGTTAGCAGTTTGAATTTACTCATCATATTAAGTGTTAAAATTTGGTGCAAAGTTGTATTTCAATTCCCAAATGACAAGCAGTGCAAAACTAACAAATTGTTACCAGTTTTAGATATTTGTTACCTATATAATTTCTAATGCTGCCAGGTTAGATATTTTCCAAAAAAATAATGCTATTGATAAATAATTTCTATTTAGTTGACATTAAATTTAATAAGTGATCTTATTAAATTTAAAAAAATTACCAGTTAACATTTTTTTGTTGTATTCGATAAATCAAAAGCATTTAGAGATGAATTCTGAAGCAAAAATTGGAACCAAATAACAACCATCTGAAAATTAAACTGATGCTTTTGTCCAAATTTTATTTTCTGCTTTAAAACTATTTCTTATTTCGAAATATAAGAACTTAAACTCCTAAGGTGAAACGTTGTTAACTTTGCAAAAAAAAAGAATAACTGATGTTAGATAGTATAGAAAGTGCGATAGAAGATATTAAAAACGGTAAATTAGTAATTGTTGTTGATGATGAGGATAGAGAAAATGAAGGTGATTTTATCACTGCTGCACAAAATGTTACCCCTGAGATTATCAATTTTATGAGCACTTACGGAAGGGGTCTTATTTGCGCTCCTTTATCTGAAGAGCGCTGCGATGAATTAAACCTGCAGGCAATGGTAAGTGATAATACCTCTCTACACGCCACCCCTTTTACAGTTAGTATTGATTTGTTAGGTAATGGATGTACAACAGGTATTTCCGCCCATGACAGGGCCAAAACAGTTCAGGCACTGGTTGATCCTGTTACCAAACCGGAAGACCTTGGTCGCCCGGGACATATTTTTCCTTTAAGAGCAAGAAAGGGTGGTGTATTAAGAAGATCCGGACATACTGAGGCAACCATTGATCTTGCAAAACTAGCTGGCTTTGATGCGGCAGGCGTATTGGTGGAAATTATGAATGAAGATGGATCTATGGCACGTTTGCCAGAGCTTTCAAAGATTGCAGAAAAATTTGACCTGAAAATAGTGTCTATTAAAGATCTTATTGCCTACAGGCTTTCGAAGGAAACATTGATACATGAAGAAGAGCGGGTACAGATGCCTACCAAGTACGGTATGTTTGAATTGATTGCCTTTAAGCAATTGAACACAGGCGACATTCATTTGGCAATTAAAAAAGGCGAATGGGAAAAAGATGAACCAATAATGGTTAGAGTACACAGCAGTTGCATGACTGGTGATATACTTGGTTCGCTGCGTTGCGACTGTGGCGACCAATTGCACAAAGCTTTAAAAATGATTGAAGCAGCAGGTAAAGGAGTTGTGTTATATATGAACCAGGAAGGCCGCGGTATTGGATTACTGAATAAATTAAAAGCATATAAATTGCAGGAAGAGGGGTTAGATACGGTGGAAGCAAACTTACAGCTTGGCTTTGGTATGGACGAAAGAGATTATGGTGTTGGCGCACAAATATTGCGTCACCTGGGAATCAGTAAAATGAAACTGCTGAGTAACAATCCACGCAAGCGTGCAGGGTTATTGGGCTACGGGCTGGAGGTAGTAGATACGATAGCTATTGAAATTAAACCCAATGAACACAACGAAAAATACCTTACTACAAAACGAGATAAAATGGGACATGATATTTTGAATACGAAGTGACCCGTCCTGACTTTTGGCAATGCATTGTTAGCGGCAGTTAATTTGTCGTAATCTTAATAGATGTCACCCAAAGTGCTTTTCTGTCAAAAGAAGAAGTAAAAGTTTTTAAAAGAAACATTTTGTCAACTGTAACTTTTTTATTAAAAACTTCTTTGCCATTGACCTTTACAATTACAGGATTTTGAAGATTAATCA
>JAYWAU010000492.1:0-3189 GCA_043782265.1 Ferruginibacter sp.
TAAAAATAATGATTAAAAATAGTAATCTAAAAAGTGAGGTAGTTGTATTTAAATTATACAATTTAGAGAAGGAGTAATATAAAAGCAATTAAATATTCCGCTAATTGCAGGAATCTGATATTCTATAAGATTAATAAAAACAAAAGCTTTTTCTAGCCTTTAACCAATGTGCCTACACTTTCACCTGTTATCACTTTTAATAAATTACCTTCTTTGTTCATATCAAAAACAATGATGGGTAGTTCGTTTTCCATGCATAAAGTAAAAGCAGTCATGTCCATCACTTTTAAATTTTTGCTGATGCATTCATTAAAACTAATATTTTCAAATTTCGTTGCAGTCGCATCTTTTTCCGGATCGGCAGAATAGATACCGTCAACTCTTGTACCTTTTAAAATTACTTCTGCTTTTATTTCTATTGCTCTTAAAGAGCCGGCTGTATCAGTAGTAAAGTAAGGATTTCCTGTGCCTGCACCAAAGATAACCACACGCCCTTTTTCCAGATGTCGCATTGCTCTTCTTCTAATGTAAGGTTCTGCAATCTGTTCCATTTTAATGGCACTTTGTAACCTCGTATAAACGCCAGCCTTTTCCAGTCCGCTTTGCAAAGCCATTCCATTAATAACAGTAGCCAGCATGCCCATATAATCACCTTGTGCTCTCTCAATGCCGGTTTCAGCCTCATTCATACCACGGTAAATATTGCCACCGCCAATTACAATTGCTACCTGCACCCCTAATTCTATAATACTTTTAATGTCTCTTGCATATCGTGCTATCACATTACTGTCTAAGCCAAAATTTTTATCCCCCATTAAGGATTCACCTGAGAGTTTAAGAAGAATACGTTTGTATTTGGGTACCATAAAGCGTAATTTTTTTGCGATGCGAAGATATAGATTTTTATCGCCCTGATTATTTTAAAACTTTCATCAAATAAAAAAAGCGAAACTTTCGCTTCGCTTTTCTAAAAAATATAATGGAAATTATCCTAATGCTACTCTTTTAAATTCAGTCACCTTTAAATCAGCACTCACACTTTTTAAATAATCTGCAACAGATTTACTGTTGTCTTTTACAAAAGCCTGGGCCAATAAAGTATTATCCTTAAAAAATTTATTTACTTTCCCAACTGCAATCTTTTCAGCCATTTCAGCTGGTTTGCCTTCTCCTTTAATTTGTTCAATAGCAATTTCTCTTTCTCTTGCAATTGTTTCAGGAGCGATAGAAGTTTCATCAATCGCCAAAGGATTCATTGCTGCAATCTGCATGGCAACATCTTTACCTGCTTCCACTGCATCTTTATTAAATCCAACCAGCACACCCATGCGGTTTGCACCGTGTATGTAGGAAGCAACAAAAGGTGCTTCTATCCTTTCAAATTTAATAGCAATTTTTTCTCCGATAGCAGCCAGTTTATCATTGATCAGTTCTGATACTTTAGTACCGTTGATTGCTACTTCATTTAATTCTTCTGCGCTTTTTACATTATTTGCAATGGCCGCATCCATAATGCTTTGAGAGAAAGCAACAAATTCTGCATTCTTGCTTACAAAGTCAGTTTCGCAACTGATGCAAACAATAATACCGGTTTTATTATCGGCAGTAGTCTTTGCCAATACCACCCCTTCTTTTGCTTCCCTGTCGCTGCGTTTGGCAGCCACTTTTTGTCCTTGTTTACGTAACCAGTCAATAGCAGCTTCAAAATCGCCATTGCTTTCAGTTAATGCTTTACGGCAATCTAACATGCCGGCTCCTGTTGATTGACGCAGCTTGTTGATATCGGCTGCGGTAATTGTTGCACTCATAATTATATTTTTAACTTAAAAATTCACCTGCTGTTACACAAATGAATTTTTGTAAAATTGTAAGATTGTTGATTAATAGAACTGAATTTTACCTTGGACCACTACCACCGCCAGTTGCTGGTCTTCTGCCACCTGCTCCCGGACCTGGCACACGACGCTTGGTTGGTGCAGCACCTCTTGCTCTTTTATTTCTTTCATCGCTGCTGTCTGCCTTTTGTTCAAAACGGGCAGCTTTAGCTTCTGCTGTTTCATCGCTGTCGCTGCTGTTATCGTCATCATCTTTTTCAGCTAAACGCTCTGCCAATCCTTCTGCAATTGCTGCAACGATATAGTTAACAATAATGGCAATAGATTTAGTTGCATCATCATTTGCAGGAATTGCAAACTCTACTTTATTCGGATCACAGTTGGTATCAACCATACCGAAAGTAGTGATGTTTAAACGCTTTGCTTCTGCCAATGCAATGTGTTCGTGACCGATATCAACCAAAAATAATGCTGCAGGTACACGGCTGATTTGCGCAATACCACCCAACACTTTTTCCATTTTATCTTTATCACGGGTAAGTGTTAAACGCTCTTTTTTGGTAAGATTATCAATGCTGCCGTCGTTCAACATTTTTTCGATGCTCTGCATTTTTTTAACGCTCTTACGAACGGTGTTGAAATTGGTAAGCATACCACCTAACCAACGTTCTGTTACGTAAGGCATGTTAATGCGTTTGGCGCAATCAGAAACAATTTCCTTGGCTTGCTTTTTAGTAGCAACAAACATTATTTTTTTACCGCTTTTTGCAATTGATTTTAATGCAGCAGCAGTTTCCTGTAAACCTTCTACGGTTTTGTTGAGGTCAATAATGTGGATACCTTTTTTTTCAGCAAAAATGTAAGGTAACATTTTAGGATTCCACTTCTTTTTTAAGTGACCAAAATGAACACCTGCTTCAAGAAGTTGCTGTTGTAAGGAAGTATTTTCCATTGTTAAATTATTAAGCCTCCCCACCCTCCAAAGGAGGGATTCCAGAAGCTAGTGATTTTAATAGTTTTTAATAATTATAAAAGTCTCCACAAAGTCCCCCATGGGGGATTGAGGGGGCTGTTTTTAACGTTTGCTGAACTGGAAGCTTTTTCTTGCTTTTTTGCGACCTGGTTTTTTACGTTCAACAGAACGTGGGTCACGTTTAAGCATACCTGCTGCTTTCAATACCGGGCGATAGTCTGCACTAACTTCCAGCAATGCACGGGCAATACCCAATTTAGCTGCTTCGGCCTGGCCTTTAATACCACCGCCTTGTGCGTTGATAACAATATCAAATTTGTCAGTAGATTCAACAACTTTAAGTGGAGATTCTACCTGATTCTGAAGGTAAACCAATGAGAA
>JAYWAU010000493.1:0-3187 GCA_043782265.1 Ferruginibacter sp.
AAAACTACCGGCCAAGCGCAGGGGCTTTACACAAAAAGCAAAAATAAACGGACAGGCATTGTTCCTCCGCACCGGCGAATATGGAGATGGTACTGTAGGCGAAATATTTATTGATATGGCAAAAGAAGGTGCCACCGTTCGTAGCATGCTCAACTGTTTTGCCATCGCCATTTCCATTGGTTTGCAATACGGCGTTCCGCTCGAAGAGTTTGTAGAAAAATTTGTGTTTACCCGTTTTGAGCCTGCCGGTATGGTAGATCATCCAAACATCAAGAGCACCACTTCCATTATGGATTTCATTTTCCGCTCCATGGCCTTTGAATACCTTGGCCGTACCGACCTGGTGCATGTGCTGGACAAACCCGAAGTAGAAAATCTGGGCAATAATAGCTGGGACGAAAACATGCCCACCATCGGCGACAGAAAGCCGGAGCTGAGTGAAGTAAGGGTAATGGGAACAGCCGCTTCTTCTCCCGCCGGTAATACGCAATCTCCTTCAGCCAAAGCACAGCAGCAGGCAGGCAGCGACGGTACACAGAATTACATGAAGAGTATGCAGAGCGATGCTCCTTCCTGCAACACCTGCGGCCACATCACCATCCGCAGCGGCACCTGTTATAAATGTTTGAATTGTGGTAATAGTATGGGGTGTAGTTAAAGCTTTGATGACTTCAATTTTTAAAAATATTATTAAATATCAGCGCCACTCTTTTGAGTGGCGTTTGTTTTATTTAAAAAATGTTGTCCGGGCTAAGAAGCTTTGTGGAACAGCATTGGCGTCGCACTCTTGTACAGTTATTATTTATAGCAGCTCTTATCTAAGCGCACTAAATTATCGGGAACAAATGAGTACTTTCGTTTGCAAACACTGACAGTTGTTTACGTTGTTGCGTAAATGAACGAGTTGGCTGCAAATTTTATGACACCTCAATTATCAAAGATAGAGACAGTGAAATCAGTTGTTCAAAATCAGCTTGATGACATCAAAAATATTACTGGGATTAATAGCCTTATCCTATCTGTATGCTTAGTGGACATACTTGCTGGTTTTTATTGTGGTTATAATGGACAAAAAAATGGAAACAAAACTCGCTACTTAAAATTTGTTGAAAAGTATTTACACCCACATAAAGAATATTTATATGAAATTCGTTGTAATTTGACCCATAGTTTTTCAAATACTATTTCAAATTTTATGTTCGTAGACGACAAAGAGTTTACAAGCGTTTTTAAAAAAGCTACACAAATTTTAGATTTTCCAGTATTCAATATTGACAAGTTTAAAAAAGACTTGACAAATGCTATTAACTTATATTTTGAAGAACTGGCAAATACTTCAAGTACAGAAATTCTAAATAATTTCAATTTGAGATTCGATGGTTTAAACATTCTAACAGATGCCTCTTTTCCAACACTAAGAAATCTTAAAGGGGAAATAGTCAAAGATTATGAAAAATTAGATTCACTTCCTGGTTTAGATTTGAAAATTGCATTTGCAAGTCCTATGAAAATAAAAAAATAGCAACTCATATCCGCTTCATGTCTATAAATAATTTTGGTGTAAGATTAAAAAGATACCCAACCGCAGAACAAGAATTTCCTTGGAACTCGTGGAGAGAAATTAGGTGCTATTTAACCTCTGATGAAATTAAATTAATTGCAGAACTATCCACTAATTTCCAAAATAATCAATTTGCAAATCTGCCTGAAACTGTTTTCAAGATTGTTTTAAAATACATTGTGCATAGTTGCAGTAATGATGAATGTAAAAGAATATTTGAGTCTTTAGAACTCCATTACAGCAAATCTTATGTTGTTACCGCACTTAAAAATCTTATTAGAAGTGACATTATTGAGTTAAATACAGAAAAGCAGCTTTGGGTTCTTTTAAAAGAACAGGAAGACAAATGGAATAGCAACCGAAGCGAAAGAGAAAGAATTTCAGATAACGTTATTTCCAAAAGCTATGAAAAATATTATGAGGAGTATAAAAATCAATTTGGCTTTACATACCAAAGCCCCAATAT
Source organism: Ferruginibacter sp. (assembly GCA_043782265.1). Taxonomy (GTDB): domain Bacteria; phylum Bacteroidota; class Bacteroidia; order Chitinophagales; family Chitinophagaceae; genus Ferruginibacter. The sequence continues at coordinate 2,028 of JAYWAU010000493.1, forward strand.
TGATTCAAAAAGTAATTATGGTTTTTTTTAAATGCAATTGTCAATAACTTAAAAGATAATGCTGTAAATTTTGATTTAACGCAGCCGTGGTCAAAATCATATCAGGATTACAGTAATGAAATTTATAAAAATAAATTCAATGAACCCGATGTACCAACAATATATACCCCGAAAATTTCAAAACTTATTAAAGACTTACTGAATACTGAATTAAAAGACAAATATTACGAGTTACAAATCAAATATGAGTTAAAGCGTTTTTTTTACTAGGAGGAATTACACCTGAAGTTATTTTACTTGATTATGTTTACCATTTCGGCTATGAATACTTGAAAAACCACCTATCGGAAATTAAATGGGAAGAGTTTAGCAAAAACCTTGAGTTATATTTGAATGGAACCTATGGAATACAAAATGGATGGAACCATAAATATTCAACCAAGTTTAAAGAACAAGAAATTTATCTGATTGGTTTAATTCGAGAAAATCCAGAATTTCATCAAATCCAAGAAATACTTAAAGATAAAAGGAGAATGGAATCCCTTCGAGGATTCAGGATAGACTTTGAAATTGAAAGGGTAAAAGATATTTATCATAGCCCAATTTTATCAACTATTATCGACGATTTTCAAGTGCATGAATTTATAAAAGACAAAGACAAATATTATGAATATATCAAGTCATTTGCAGGGCCTGAAAATGAAATACGAAAATTATTAGGCTTTAAAGAAATAGGCGAAGGATGGGTTAGTGAAACCAAATTATTTTACTTAATAAAAGAAAAATTTAAAGAACATAGAGTTATTCAACATGGCAAACCTAAATGGCTTGGTAAACAACATTTAGATATATTTATACCTGACTTAAATATTGGAATAGAATACCAAGGAAAGCAGCATACAATGCCTCTTGGTATTTTTGGCGGAGAGGACAGTTTTCAGGAAAACGTTAAAAGGGACAAAAGAAAAAAGGGGTTATGTGAGAAAAATAATTGCATGCTTTTTGAAGTTTTTCCTGAAGATGACTTTTTTCATTTTATAGACACCTTACAAGACTATATTGAGAAATAGAGTTTTGCCTTTGTTGATAACCTAGCCGTAGTTTATATGCCGTCAAAATAGCAAGCTATACCGGGAGCCGTTGTTGGTCTTGTTGACCAA
>JAYWAU010000494.1:0-8791 GCA_043782265.1 Ferruginibacter sp.
TGCTGCAATAAAAGAGGTGCTAAAAAACATTCACAAAATTGGCGATAGGCTACCCATGGTTTCTCTTCTGTATATTTTTCAAAAGAGAGCGTATCTATAAAAATGGGTGCCCCATTTAAAAATTGAATGTTAAATGGTGTTGCATCTTTTAGCAGCATCCCTTTTTCAATGGCGGCTTTTGCAATATTTAGGGTTAATAAAGCAGCATCCTGCCACATGGCAAAACTCCATTCGTACGGGCATGTTATTACAGAAATTTGTTGAGGTAAAATAATTTTGGTGCCGGGTAAATTAAATTGAGTTGTATCATTAATTTCCTCATGCTCCAACAACCATTTTTTTTTAATCAACTCATTATACAAACCGCCCTGTATCAGTTGCTGGTAATGATCATTATAGCTTTTGTTTATACAGCGGTAATATTTTCCGTTGTATTTAAATACAAAACCATCCCTGTCTTTGTATGAGGCTGAATGTGTTGAAATTATTGAATTCAAAAAAGGATTATTTTGATTTTAAATAAGCGATAATTAATCCAACACGATAATATTTTAAATAACTGGAACAAGCAGACTTTAAATACGTCATTGCCAGCTGTCAAAATTTATTCACTTTCCTGATTTTTTGATTCTTCTTCGGGCAAAACATTTTTAGGCTTTTGTTTTATAAAAAATGATTTCACCGAAATCCAGAAATTTTTAAAGAACATTAATCCGCCTAAAACCGCCGCAATAATTGCCTGTAATAAATAGCTTCCACTTCCCGGATCAAGGTATAATAAATAATATTTCATAAAACTGCTTATAAATTACCACTAAGTTAAATAAAATAAGGTAGATAGCTTTATAACGTATCGACACTAACGCTCAGGTAATTTGTCGCAACTTTAATTGAAAAACAGGGAATATAATTTAAAAAATATAACCGAATTTGTTTTACTGTACCTAGGTTTTAGAGTAAATATGTGGCGTAAATTTTATAAACAAGAATCAATCGGGAGAGTAAGAGATAAATTGCCTATTGAAAAGTGTGGTCATTAAAAATATAAATACTTTTCATCAATCTTGCCAGGTGCAGGTATTACAACAAGAATAAAATCACAAACCTATTCCTCCGTCATTTTTTTGACGCAGGCCAGATAAAGAGGGATCCATTTTTATGGCATTATCGCACATTGATTGTCCTTTTTCTTTTTGACCTTTTTGTTGAAAGCATAGGCCTGCCTGGTACAAGGCCTTGGCATCATTGGCATCCAGTTCAATCAACTGCCTGCAATAATCCAACGATCTATCGAAGTTTTTTTGTTTATAACATGCCTCAGCAATATCTCTTAAAATATCTTTGTTGCCCGGCTTTTTAGCCAATATAGACAGAAGTAATTTTTCTCCTTTTTCAAATTGTCCGCTGTAGATGAAGGCGTAGCCAAGGTTTTCATTAAAATCATTGGTTACCGGGTAACCATGATCTGCTGCTTTTAAAAAATAGTTTGCAGCTTGCTTAAAATCATTGAGGTTAAAAAAAAGTAACCCCAATTCATTCATCCAGACATTTTTTGAAGTATCTAATGCAATTGCCTTTGTGTAATAAGGAACAGCTTTGGCATAAAGCTCCATATCTAAGTAACTTCTTCCGATTGTGTAGGTTGCTTCAGCATCAGCAGGATCTTTTGTTATGACGTTTAATAGTCCCTTTACTGCTGTAGCATAATCCTCCAGATAATAACTGCTCATTGCTATTATTCTTTCAGTATTGGCGCAACCAATGCATTTATTTGCAACTTCTATAGCTTTTGCATACTGGTGGTAGCTGAAATACAATGCTGATAATTCTTTAATAGCTGCTTTATTGGAGGGATCCTGTTGATAAAGATTACTAAAATGCGTGATAGCAACATCTGTTTTATGCATGGCTAAATTTGCGTACCCAGCTTCTTCTACTGCTGCAGTATTTTTACTGTTAAAGCTAATAGCTTTGTCAAAATAAGTAGCAGCTAATAAGTAACGCTTTGCATCTCTTTCTACAATGCCTTTGTTGAAATAAAAGGTAGCACTATCGGCGTTTTGTGAAATTGCCGTATTTGTGAATACGATACAGCTAAGTAATAAGGCCTGGATTTTCATAATGATAATTTTACAAAAACTATTCCATTTTAACGGAATACCAAACCTGCTAACGCTGGAAGATGAATATTTATTTCGTAAAACTCCGTTTCGTTGTCCATTAATTTAGCTTTAACATCAGGGTTATAAACATCTCCGGTACCCCAATAGGCAAGATTATCGCTATTAAAAATTTCTTTCCATTCAGATTTTCCATAAACCTTTACTTTCCAATCCCTGCGAACAACAGGTGTAACATTCAATACCACCAGTATATCCTGTTCTTTACTTTTACCTTTCCTTTTATACACAATAATCCCCTCCTGCCGATGATCAAGATTAGTCCATTCAAACCCTTCTGTCTTAAATTGTAACTCATGCAAGGCCGGTTGTCGCCTGTATAAATTATTTAAAGATTTAACACATTCCTGCATTTTTTTGTGTGGATCAAATGCCAGCAATTCCCAATTAAGTTCACTTTTATAATTCCATTCGGTGGTTTGTGCAAACTCATTGCCCATAAATAGCAATTTGGCTCCGGGGTGCGTAAACATGTAGGTGTACATCAATCGTAAATTGGCAAACTTCTGCCATTCATCTCCCGGCATTTTATATAACATAGGACTTTTGCCATGCACAACTTCATCGTGGCTAAGCGGCAGCATAAAGTTTTCGTCGAAAAAATACATCATGCTAAACGTAAATTTATCCTGGTGAAACTGCCTGAAGTAAGGATCCATTTTAAAATAATCAAGCGTATCATGCATCCAGCCCATCATCCATTTCATTCCAAAGCCAAGACCATCCTGAAAGGTAGGCCGGCTCACTTTTGGCCAATCGGTAGCTTCTTCGGCAATCATCTGAACATCGGGGAAATCACGGTAGATTGTTTCATTCAGTTCTTTTATAAAAGCAATGGCTTCAATGTTACCGTTACCTCCAAATTCGTTAGGCTCCCACTCTCCTTCCTTGCGGGAATAATCCAGTTGCAAAATTGAACTTACCGCATCAACCCGGATACCATCAATGTGAAAACGATCGAACCAAAACCTTGCACTACTGATTAAAAAAGATTTTACTTCACCCCGTTTGTAATTAAAAATATAACTGTTCCAATCGGGATGAAACCCTTTTCGCATATCTGCATACTCATAAGTATGTGTACCATCAAACATAAACAAACCATGGGCATCATAAGGAAAATGAGAAGGAACCCAATCTAAAATAACACCAACACCGGCTTTGTGAAATGCATCAATCATCGCCATAAAATCTTCGGGTTCGCCAAAGCGTGAAGTAGGCGCAAAAAATCCTGTGCCCTGGTATCCCCAGCTGCCATCAAATGGATGTTCCATTACCGGCATTAATTCCACATGGGTAAAACCCATGTCGCTCACATATGGCACTAAACGCTCTGTTATTTGTTTGTAGGTATTATAACTTTCTTCATCATTTTTTACTGGCCGCATCCAACTTGCCAAATGCACTTCATACACACTCCATGCTTCATTTAAAGCATTTTGTTTTTTTCTTGAACTCATCCATTCATTGTCGGCCCAGTTATACTGCATATTCCAACTAACTGAAGCAGTTTCAGGCCGCATCTCCCAGTAATTAGCATAGGGATCACCTTTATCAATGGCTGCTCCCTTGTATCCTTTGATGTGATATTTGTATGCTTCTCCTTTTTTAAAATTAGGAATAAACCCTTCCCAAATTCCTGAATTATCTAATCTTACAAAAAGCAGGTGCTCTCCCTTTTGCCAATTATTAAAATGTCCTACTACTGAAACTTCTGTAGCATTGGGAGCCCACACAGCAAAATAAAAGCCCTTGGTATTTAATACTTCGGTTTCGTGATTCCCAAACAATTCGTACCCGTTATATAAATTACCATTTTGATAATTGTGTATATCTGTATCAGTGAATAACGAGTAATTCCATACTGGTTTAGTGCTATCTACAAAATATTCTTCCTCATATTTTTTCTTTGCGGTTACTGATTTATCCTGAGTCATCTTACTAAGAATTGGTTTTTTACCGCTGATGCTACTATGGCACCATTGGTGGATTAAGTTTTTACATGTGCAAAAAAAATTTAAGATTTGCTTAACGTAAATTTAAGGATAGTCTGCAAGTATTGTAAATATATTTATAGACTTTTAACAAGTATTTCTTTTTTTACCAATACCAACCTAACCCTTCATGATTCAAAACAACCGCTCAGTTATCCTTTGTCTTCTCTTTGTATTTGCAAGCCTGGTAACATCAGCCCAAAACATTTCGGGAACTGTCTCCGACACCATCAATAAAAAAACCGTCAGCAACGTTGTTGTGGCCGTTTTAAAACCGGTAGATTCTGTTTTGTACAAATTTGCCCGAACCGATAAGGAAGGTGGATTTGTAATAAAGAATATTCCACCGGGAAAGTACATACTCATGGTGACACACCCCTTCTTTGGAGATCTGCTGGATGATGTAACTGTTACTACAGATGGCCTTCAACTAAATACACTTTCACTTACGCCAAAAATTAAGTTGATGCAGGACTTGATTATAAAAAGTGGCAGCCCTATGAGGATTAAAGGGGATACTACTATTTTTACAGCGGATAGTTTTAAAGTAAGTGCCAATGCCAATGTAGAGGAGCTGCTAAAAAAACTACCAGGTATACAGGTAGATAAAGATGGCAAAATAAAAGCAATGGGGGAAACAGTAGAAAAGGTGTTGGTTGATGGAGAGGAATTTTTTGGAGATGATCCCGGCATGGCAATAAAAAATTTAAGGGCTGATGCAGTAAAAGAGGTGCAGGTGTACAATAAAAAAAGCGACCAGGCTGAATTTACAGGCATTGATGATGGTAAAACAAAGAAAACAATTAACCTAAAATTAAAGGATGATAAGAAACATGGTTATTTTGGCAAAGCAGATTTGTCGGGAGGAATACCTGGCCAAAAAAATATTGATAACCGATACAATAATAATTTACTATTTAGTTCCTTTAAAGGAAAGAGAAAAATTGCCGGGTATTTTTTAAATGGTAATACCGGACAGGATGGATTAGCATGGCAGGACAATGAAAAATTTGGTGGCACGGATGACAATTTTTCTGTTAGTGCTGATGAAGAGGGTGGTTTAAACTTTAACTGGCAGGGCAACCAGGATGATGAACCCTATGTTGATACTCAAAATGGTCTTTTTAAGAATAATAATCTTGGACTTCAATATTCTAATAAATGGAACGACAAACATAACTTGTCATTGTCTCCCAAATACAGTTTACAAGACTACGAAAATATCAAACGAACATTTACACAAACACAGGTTGCAGATTCATTTTTTAATGATAACGCAGTAGAAAACATGCATGTAAACAAGCAGACGTTTAAATTAAGTGCGGTATATGATTTAAAAATCGATTCTGCTAATTCCATAAAACTTACTTCCAAAATTGGTAATTACAATACAGAAAGTGAGTCAGATAGAATATCAGCCAATACAAGCGAGACAGGAAGGCTTATTAATACCAGTATCAGGGATTTAATTACCAATTCAGAAAAGCAGGCCTTCAGTGGCAGCCTTTTATTTAAACATAAATTTAAAAAAGCCAGAAGAACTTTTTCCTTTAGCTCTAACTGGAATACACTCAATACCGATGGTACCAGCTTTTTAAAATCAGACAACGAAATTTATACAGACGGATTAATCTCCTTTAGCCAAAAATTAAATCAACAAAAGGACTATGTAAAAGGGACTAAGCAATTTTTGGCAAAGGCCGTGTATACAGAACCACTTAGTAAAAACTACTCGTTAGAATTAAATTATGAGGTTAGTGTTGGAACTGGAAAAAATGATCAGACAACTTATTCGTATTCTCCCGGCTCTGGAAAATACGATGATGTAGTTGACTCATTAACGAATTTGTTTGATCAGAAAATTATTGTAAATAAACCAGGATTTAAGATTAGCTATAACAAGAAAAAATTAAAATACAATTTTGGTACAGGAATAGGGTTAACCCATTTTGATTTAATTGATCATACACGAGGTAATGACTATATACGTAAGTATACCAATTTCTTTCCAAGCGCAAGTCTTACCTATTCATACAAAAGCAATCATGATCTGCGCTTTTATTACAATGGTAACACAACCCAGCCACGTACTGATCAATTACAGCTTTTAAGGGATAACAACGACTACTTTAAACAGTATGTTGGTAATCCATTACTAAAACCATCCTTTAGAAACGACTTCAGTATTTCTCATAACAGCTATAATTTCATTAAAGATTCTTACATGTATCAATCTTTAAATTTCAGCCAAACCAGCAATGCTATTACCGATAGCAGGATCATCAACCCATCTACCGGAAAAACAATAAGCCAGCCTGTAAATACCAATGGAAACTTTAGTGTTAGCTTTTATAGTTACTTTGGTTATAAACTAAAAAAACTGGATTTAAGACTAAATCTAAATCCTAATATCAGCTATAACCATAGCACCGAAATCATAAATGGTTTGGATAACATCACAAAGAACTTAAATACGGGCCTCGGTATTTATTTATCTAAATCTAAGGACAAAAAATACGATGTAAGCCTGTCTGACAGGTTTGCCTATAATAGTAATGTAACCCAACAGTATAACACCAAAATAAAATACAATACAAATGAAATTGGCCTGGATGCAACAGTATACCTAAAAAAGGTATGGTCACTTAAAAGTGATTTCAACTATTACATGCGGCAGAAAACACCACAGTTTCAAAACAACTTAAATAATCAAATTTGGAATGCAAGGGTACAACGTACATTCAAAGCTGATGAATTTACTTTATACTTTAGCGTACGGGATATACTAAACCAGAACACAGGCATAGAAAGAAATTTTTACAGTAACACTTTAACTGAAGTTAGAAACGAACGTTTAAAAAGATACTGGATGCTAGGCTTTACCTGGAATTTTAAAAACAAAGGCCCTAAGGCAACCCCAACTGAACAACCCTCAAAATAAAAACTATGAAACATAAAATAATTTTAGCGATCACTTTATCCCTTTTCATTTTAAAAGGAAGCGCCCAACAATTTATTAATAAGGGTACCATTGAGTTTGAAGTAATTTCCAACGCTAAAAAGGGGCTTCCCAGTGGTAGCTTTTGGGATCAAATAAAAGAAACATTGCCTACATTTAAAACAGCATATTACAATTATACTTTTGCAGATAATAAGAGCATCTACAAGTTTGATCATTACGATGAAAAAAAAGCAAAAGTGCCGGAATTTTTATCTAGGGGAGAAGATGAAAACGAATGGTATACAGATTTTAATACCGGGCAAATTATTTCGCAAAAAAATTTAGGCTCAACATTAAATATAAAAGATAGCCTGAGAAAAATTCAATGGAAGCTAACAAATGAAAGTCGTTTAATTGCAGGCTTCAACTGCCGGAAAGCTGTAGGGGTAATATTGGATAGTGTGTATGTATTTGCCTTTTACACAGATGAAATTACCATTACTGGTGGCCCTTGTACGCTAAATGGCCTTCCGGGAATGATACTGGGAGTAACCATACCAAGACTTTATACTTCGCTAATGGCAACTAAATTGAGCGTTACAGATGTAAAAGAAAATATGATAAAGCCGGTTTCGGTAAAAAAATATTATTCTAATAAAGAATTAAATGACATCATAACAAAAAGAATGAAAGATGATTTTGCCAACCAGGAGATGGATGAAGGTGTAAAAAACTATATAAACCAAATGGTTTGGAATGCTATGTTATAAATTAATGACGGTGTACCTTAATTTATTATTAAAATAAAACCACCAGCTAAATAACTGCTGGTTTTATTTATTCTTAAGGAACCTGTTTTGTTGAAAAAATTACTTTACTAAAGCCGACACTATAATTTTATAAGAGCCTAAAGTAAAATCTTTTACAGCAGGTTTTGCGTTGGTTATAACATTGATAGCACTTGTAAAGCATAAAATTCTTTCTTCCAATTTATCAATGTATTTAATAAAGAGAATAAAAGATGATTTCTATTTTTTATGCCTTTCTTTTAAAATACCAATAACATCATCTAAACTAAAACCCTTTGCCTGCAATAAAATCAGGTAATGAAACAATAAGTCTGCTGCTTCGTCCTTAAACAAATGATCATTATTATCCATTGCTTCAATCACTAATTCAACTGCTTCTTCTCCAACTTTTTGGGCAATTTTATTAATGCCTTTTTTAAATAAGGAGGAAGTGTAAGATTCATCTGAAGGATTATTTTTTCTGTCGGCAATTATTTTTTCCAATTGCAATAAAAAATTGCTGCTGTCATTTTTTTCGTTAAAACAAGTATCAGCACCAGTATGACAGACCGGCCCAACAGGGTTCACTTTTATCAGCAGCGTATCATTGTCACAATCAATAGTGATTTTTTTTACTAAAAGAAAATTTCCACTCTCCTCTCCTTTCGTCCACAACCTGTTTTTAGTTCTGCTGTAGAAAGTTACTTTCTGTAACTCGTTGGTTTTTGACAATGCTTCCTCGTTCATAAACCCAAGCATCAATACTTTACCTGTCACTTCATCCTGTACAATGGCCGGCACAAGCCCATCTGTATATTTTGCAAAATCTACTGTCATAATCTTATGGCTATTTTTTCGTTGGCTAAATATTGTTTTAACTCGGGTATC
>JAYWAU010000495.1:0-8787 GCA_043782265.1 Ferruginibacter sp.
CAGTGTAGGAAATAAAACTACAGATACACCAGAAGTGATAGCGGCAACAGCAAAAGAAAAAACAACAGCAATGGTGCAAACAACATACAGTTTTTTTGAATCGTTGAAAAAACTTGCAGATATTAAAGACAACAGAAGTAAAATATTTTAGTACTTAAAAGGGAAATATTTAGCCGGGCTTTGTGCCCGGCTTTTTTGTGTCCTTAATAATTTAGTAGCAATATTTATAAGAAAAACATTTTCCTCAATCGAAAATGATAATCAACAAAAGCAAAGCTATAAGTATTAATTTTGTGATGATGGAAGAACTATTTGTAAATAAGGTAAGTGAAAGTGGCATTGTAACATTGGATCTAGAGGAATTTTATCCAACGGAAGAAATAGCCATTTTCGATATGAAGGATTATCTTTTTATGGGTCTTATTTTAAAAGAAAAAGATTTTAGAGAAAGCCTCAAAAATCTTGATCTTTCAATTTACGCTGGCAAAACGGTGGCTGTAACATGTAGTGCAGATGCAGTAATACCAATGTGGGCCTACATGCTGGCAGCAAGTTACCTGCAACCCATAGTAAAAGAAGTTGCATTTGGCACGGCTGAAGAATTAAAAAATAGCCTCTTGTTAAAAAATATTTCAAAAATTCCAGTTGCAGACTTTGCGGATAAAAGGGTGGTAATAAAAGGCTGTGGCGAAATTCCGGTTGGCGAAGCGGCTTATTTACAGGCAACTAAATTACTAAGGCCTTTTGTTAAAAGTATTATGTATGGAGAACCCTGTAGTACTGTGCCGATTTATAAAAAGAAGTAATTAATTTCTTCCGTCGGCTTTATTTTTTATCTTCACCTTACATCTTTCTATTTCATTTATTAATGATTGAAGCTTTATTAAAAGGTTTTGCTGTTAGCCTGTTGCTGATATTTACAGTAGGTCCAGTTATATTCACCATCATTAAGCAAAGTATTAATAATGGAAGAATTGGAGGTTTAAGTTTTGTTGCCGGCGTTTGGCTTAGCGATTTGTTATTGGCAATAGTAAGCAACGTTTTTACAGAATGGGTGTCTCAATTGATGGATTTTAAAATAGCAATTGGACTTACCGGTAGTTTTTTTCTGATTGCGATGGGGATCTATTATCTTTTCTTTAAAAAAATACATATTAAGGAAGATGAAAACAAGATTGTAATTACAGCCCGAACACATGCCAAATTAGTTGTTTCCGGCTTTTTTATCAATACGTTAAACCCGGCTCTAATGTTCTTTTGGCTTACTACAGCAACCGCCCTTGCCGCTACACACACCATTAATCAGCGGATTGTAATTTTCGCTACCTGTCTTATTTTAAATGGCACCTCCGATATTTTAAAAGTTGTATTAGCAGGAAAACTAAGAACCAAACTAAACGAAAAAAACATTTCGCTTATAAATAAAATTTCCGGATTGATACTTCTTGTATTTGGAGCTGTGTTAATCGTAGGTGTATTTTATTCAAACCTTAAACATTAACGAATCGTTTTCCTTTTTTATCACCAGTTGTTTTTACTTTACAATATGAAGCCAACACTGTTTATCATTTCTCTTATTATTGGCCAACATCTTTTTAGCCAGTCGGCAGATTTTATTTTATTTAAAAAAAATCACAAAACTATCGGAACATATTATGCCGGCAGCAACATATCATTTACAAATGAGCAGGGCAGTTATATCGAAGCGTTGATTACGCAAATAAAGAATGACTCTCTTTTTTTACGGCAGTTCGTAATACAACAGATACCTACCACTTTAGGAGTGTATGTTTTGGATACCGTTGCCAGCTACAGGTATCAATATCACTACAACCAAATAAAAGCCATTGGCAAAGCGGATGGAAAATTTAATGTATCGGGCAGTGCAGCAGCATTGATGAGCGGCGGGGCATTGCTTACCATAGCAAGTGCAGTTGTTTATGTTGTGGATAGAGAGAAATTTAGCCCTCAGTTAATGATTGGAGCAGTGGCTTTAGGTGGTATTGGTTACCTGATGGCCAAGCTCAGCGGTAAGGGAATGGTAATTGGAAAAAAATATTCATTGGCTTATGTTGGCGTATCTAATAATAAAAAACCGTAAGCTGTATATTGCATAAAAATTAAGTGGTTATCCTATGCAAAAAGCCTGGCGTCTTTTTAAAAAAGTTTTATTGTGGCTTTTTATTTTACAGTTTGTTTATATCATTTTTTGTAAATGGATAAATCCCCCGATCACACTTACACAAACAGCAAGTCTTTTACAAGGAAACGGGTTACATAGAGATTATATTTCGCTCGATGAAATGAGCCCTAATATAAAACTGGCGGTGATGGCAAGCGAAGATCAATTATTTCCCGACCACAATGGGTTTGACATTAAAGCCATTAAAAAGGCCATGAACTATAATAAAAAGCATGCTACCAAAGTGCGGGGAGCAAGTACCATCAGCCAGCAGGTAGCAAAAAATGTTTTTTTATGGCAGGGAAGAAGTTTATTTAGAAAAGGGCTCGAAGTGTATTTTACTTTTATGATTGAAAAGGCATGGAGTAAAAAACGCATTTTAGAAATGTATTTAAATGTGGCAGAAATGGGCAAAGGAATATTTGGTGTGCAAGCCGCATCAAAAGCCTATTTTAATAAGGATGCCAAAAATCTTACCAGGGCAGAAGCCGCAATGATAGCCGCATCGTTACCCAATCCAAAACTTTATACGGTAAAACCACTAAGCTCCTATGTTGGTAACCGCTACAATGAAATTATGCGGCAAATGAATAACCTTGATGGCGACGAAGATATTGAGGCATTGATAAAATAAAATTATTTGGACAAAAAGCTACAGCAATGTCGGTCTTCCCTGGATCGCCCTCTTTTACTTTTAGAACAATAACCAGCTTTCCAAAAAATTGTTTGCCTCCATGTGGTGTATTTTTAAGAAATTTGTAAAATGAATTTTAGAAACTTTAAAATGATTGGCTACGTTATTTACGGCCGTGGCGCTTTCAATCAATTAGACGAAATATTGCAGCCCAACCGTAAAGGCGAAGCCCCGATGATTTTTTTAGTGGATCATTTTTTTGAAGGCAAACCGCTTGCCGCAAGGGTTCCAATACGGGGAAAAGACAAAATAATTTTTGTTGATGTAACCAACGAACCCAAGACAATCTACGTAGACAAACTTGCCAACGATTTAAAAGAAGAATTCGGAACAATAAGTGGAGTAATTGGTATTGGTGGTGGTTCTGCTATGGATTTGGCAAAAGCCGTTTCACTGATGATGAACAATCCCGGAAGCAGTGCTGATTACCAGGGATGGGATTTAGTAAAACAACCAGGCGTTTATAAAGCAGGCATACCAACATTAAGTGGTACCGGTGCAGAAGTAAGTCGCACAACAGTGTTAACAGGTCCAACAAAAAAACTGGGGATGAACTCAGACTTTACACCGTTTGATCAAATAGTTTTGGACCCGGAATTAACAGCCAATGCCCCTGCCAACCAACGTTTTTATACAGGAATGGATTGCTATATACATTGCATTGAAAGCCTTACCGGAACTTACCTAAATGAGTTTAGTAAAAGCTATGGAGAAAAGGCATTGCAACTTTGCAGAGATGTATATGTAAATAAAGATGGCTGGGATGCGGAAAGCGATGACAAATTAATGATGGCCTCTTACGCCGGCGGTATGAGTATTGCTTACAGCCAGGTTGGTGTAGCCCATGCAGTAAGTTATGGGTTGAGTTATTTGCTTGGTACAAGACACGGCATTGGTAATTGCATTGTGTTCAATCACCTTGAAGCATATTATCCTGAAGGAGTAAAAGAGTTTAAATATATGGTGGAAAAAAATCAAATTGACCTGCCAAAAAATATCTGTGCAAACCTTAGCGACGACGAATTTGATAAAATGATTGATGTTTCGCTGGGCATGAAACCATTATGGGAAAATGCGCTGGGTAAAAACTGGGAACAACAAATAACCCGAACAACACTTAGGAAATTATACGAAAGATTATAATTGAAAATTAATAGAATCATAGGAGTTAACAACTCCTTTTTTATTTTATAAAAAACTGCTTTATGGAATTAGTTACCATTAAAACATTCGACAGTTATTTTTTAGCGAATATAATATTGGGTCGGTTGCAATCGGAAGGTGTTGAATGCTATTTAAAAGATGAGGCCACCGTAACGATGGACCCTATTTTAACCAACGCCATCGGAGGCATAAAACTCATTGTAAAAAAAGAAGATGAAGGTGCCGTTACCGCAATATTAAAACGATATGATGAAGAATACTTGAACGCTGCAACATGTCCGCAATGTGGCGCCCACCAGTTTAGTTATATTGCTAAACCTGGCGTTTCTAATTTTTTAACCGCCATAACCACTACCCTGTTTGGCAGCTATGCACTGGCAACAGATTACGTATATCAATGCGGTAATTGTGGTTACGAAACAGAAAGACTGCCAGGATACGAGAACGAAGAAAGTGACGAAGAAATAAATTAAAAATTTACTGCTGCTGTTGTTGCTGTACCATCTCCATGTATTTTCTGTAAGAATTATTAATGGTTCCATCTTCATTTAATTTTACGGTAATCACCTGCGGCATTAAAACTGCAGCCACCTGGTTAGCCACTGTTCCATCTTCGTGAGAAACAGATACCCCAACTTCAAGCGCTTGTTTGGCGGTACCTTTGTAAGTTCCTTTTACAGGAGAACAATCGCTAAAATTTCTTCCGATTGCCAATCGAACATGCAGGTCATTCACAATACAATTGTTGGTAGGGTCAAGACCAAGCCATCCATAAAAAGGAATGTAGGCTTCTACCCAGGCATGTGTGGCACCTTCGCCCCGCAGGTTATTATCATGTGGACAAACATAGCCGCTCACATATCTTGCAGGAATACCAAGCAGCCGTAACATCACTAATAAAATATGGGCAAAATCCTGGCAAACACCGGCCCTTAATTTCCATATTTCATCCAGCGTGGTTTCTATACTTGTAATGCCTTTGATGTATTTAAAATTTTGGTACACATAAGTGTTCAGTTGCTGTACAGCTACAAATACAGAAACCGATTTATAAAAACCAGCATCTGCAATCTTCTTTACTTCGTCCAATGCTACAAAATTTTCCTGCTTTAAAAAATCAATAAAAGGTACCACATGCCTTATCTGGTATAGATGGTTCCATTGCTCCTCAATGGCAATATCATCAGCCGGTAATATTTTTGCTTTGGTAATAATTGCAATGGTTGAATCTATCAATAATTCAGTATGCGGTTCAATATGCATAAACGACCCGGTTTCATTACCATAATAATCAGTAAAAATTTCTACAGCAGGCTCATCCGTAATATTTAACTGCTGGCTTTGAACCTCCTGGTATTCATCTTTTATAGGAAAAAGCATAATCTGGTTGGCACTGTCTCTTACTGGTTCCTGGTAAGTATATTTGGTAACATGGTGTATAATAAATCTAGGCATAAATAAGTTTTCTTAAGCAAGTATAATATAATTTGTTAATCAACATGCGGGACATTAAAAAATAACGCTTATTGATTTAGGTGTAAGCAAAATAATTCTTGCTCAATGTTTTTCCAATTGCAAAGAGTTCATTTTTGGTTTCAGTTAAAAATTCATGAAGGCCTTCTTCTATAATAGAATCGGGGGTTGAGTATTTTACTTTGCTTTTTATTTTGCCAATCATAAAATCTATCTGGTTAAAATCAGCCACATTTCTTTCGCTTTTCAGCCGTTCAAAATAGCGGTGCAGCCGGTTAATTGAATACAATACCGAACGGGGAAACTGATCATTTAAAACAACCTGCCCCACCACATTGATGGCCTCAAAACCACCGCGGTAGGTTTTTAAATAGAGTTCGTAACCCGATATGGACAAGAGTAAATATTTCCAATACGTAGTGTCGGTAGTTACATCCATATCATAATTAACATCACTAAATTTTACATCTAAAATATCCGCCGACTGAACAGCCCTTTCAAGGTACTTACCTATATTGATAAAAGAATTACCCTCACCCCTTGCCATGGTAATGTCGGTGGTTCCAAAATATAAAACGCCATGTTTAATAAGCATATCCAAAATGGTAATGGGATCGTCTTTTTGTAACCAATTAGCCAACTCTTCCTGCCGCACTGTGTGGTAAAAATCGTTCAGGCATTGCCACATTTCTTTGGTAATATGGTCCTGCACACTCCTGCCATTTTCCCTTGCATGAGTAACCATATTCAACACAGAATTTGGATTGTCTTTTCCAATTACCATGTATTGTAAAACACCCCTTGTATCATGTGCCATGGCATTTGCACGCTCTTCTTCTAAAAAAGTAAAAATTTTTAATACCGGTTTCCAGGAGAAAGCCTGCACATCATCCTGCGAAGAGGCGTAGTTAATTTTAAGCATGCGCAAAATGCCGTCTGTTCTTTCCATGTAACGGCTCATCCAGTATAAACTATCAGCAACTCTACTAAGCATAATAAATATAGTGGCCCCTCTTATTCCCAAACCGGATTTTAGAAAGGGTTGTTTTATTAAAGTGAATAATTTTTTTCAAAGTTTTGCTGAGCAATATTTTAAAAAAAGTTTAAATAATAGAACTTCAACTTCAGAAGGATTAATGTGCCAACACCCACGTATCCTTACTTCCACCACCCTGGGATGAATTAACAATCAATGAACCCTCTTTTAAAGCAACCCTAGTAAGACCGCCGGGTACAATTTCTATACCACCCGGACCACACAAAGCATAGGGCCTCAAGTCAATTCTCCTTGGTTGTAATCTGCCATCCATATAACAGGGAGCGGAAGATAAACTGATGATAGGCTGAGCGATAAACTGTCTTGGATCAAGCAGTACTTCTGCTTTGTATTTTGTGATTTCTTCTTCTGTTGCAGCGCTGCCCATTAGCATTCCATATCCACCACTTTCATTAGTTTTTTTAATTACCATTTCAGTAATGTTCTTAAAAACGTGTTCTCTTTCTTCATCTTTACCTAACTGATAAGTAGGCACATTTTTAAGGATGGGTTCTTCGTTTAAGTAATATCGTATCATTGCCGGTACAAAAGTATAAATGGCTTTATCGTCTGCAACGCCATTGCCTACAGCGTTTACAATGGCCACATTTCCTTTTCGGTAAGCGCTCATAATACCGGCAACGCCTAACCTGCTGTTGGCGTCAAATACCAATGGATCTAAAAAGTCATCGTCTACCCTTCTGTAAATAACATCTACCTGTTGTAATCCCGAAGTGGTTTTCATGTACACTTTGTGATTGTCTACCACAAGGTCACTTCCTTCTACCAGCTCAACACCCATTAGTCTTGCAAGGGTAGTATGTTCAAAGTATGCCGAATTATAAATGCCCGGCGTTAGTAACACAATCGTAGGGTTTTTATTTTGCCTTGGCGAGAGTGATACCAGGTTTCGATGCAGTATGGTGGGATATTCTGTTACGCTACGAACATTATTTTGTGGTAATAGATCTGGAAAAATACGTTTGGTAATTTCCCTGTTCTCCAGCATATAACTTACACCACTTGGTGTACGCAGGTTATCTTCCAAAATATAAAAGGAGCCATCGTTGTTGCGAATTAAATCAATACCTGAAATGTGAATATAGATGTCGTAAGGCACTGGAAAATTGTGCATCTCCCGCAGGTAATGCGGACAACTGTATATCATATCAGCCGGCATTAAACCGTCTTTTATAATAAACTGGCTGCTGTAAATATCTTTTAAAAACAGGTTAAGTGCTTTAAGCCGTTGCTTAATTCCTTTTTCAATAAAGTCCCACTCGGCAGCGGTAATAATGCGAGGAATAATATCGAAAGGAAATATTTTTTCAATTCCTTCCCCACTGCTGTACACAGTGAAGGTGATGCCCTGGCTCATAAAAAGGCGTTTGGCCAGTTCTTCTTTTTTATTGAGTTCGTCTACAGAAAGCTGCTGCATAAACTCAACAGCCTTTTTGTATTGTTCCCTTACGGATGCATCGCTGTACATCTCGTCCCAGGTGTTGGCGTCTACTAAATAAGACTGTAGTAACTCACTTGTTTGCATAATAAATCGTTTAAGAGATTAGCTGGCATGCAAATCAACAAAACCGATTATACCCAAATATAGCAAATCAATGTTGTTTTTGCTACGCTGCAAAAAATTTTCCCGGTAACTTTACTGCCAATAATTTTACTACATGACAACAATTGCAATGATTCCGGCCCGTTATGCCGCTTCCCGTTTTCCTGCAAAATTGATGCAGTTATTAGGTAATAAAACAGTTATCCGCCATACCTACGACAACACCCTTGCAACGGGACTATTTGATAAAGTTGTTGTGGTTACTGACAGTGATATTATTTACAATGAAATAGTACAAAATGGAGGAAAAGCTGCAATGAGCATTAAACAGCACGAAAGTGGCAGCGATAGAATTGCGGAAGCGGTTGCAGATATGAACGTTGACATTGTGGTTAATGTACAAGGCGATGAACCCTTTGTTCAAAGAGCACCATTGCAAAAATTATTACAGGCTTTTGAAGGAGAAGACGGGCAAAGAGTGCAGGTTGCTTCGCTGATGCAGGTTTTAAAAGAAGAACAATTTATAAAAGACCCCAACTATGTAAAAGTAGCGGTAGACAAAAACATGAATGCTTTGTTGTTTAGCAGAAGTGTAATTCCCTATCAAAGAGACCAACAAATAATACCGGTTTATTACGAACATATTGGTGTGTATGCATTTCGCAAAAACGCAT
>JAYWAU010000496.1:0-3176 GCA_043782265.1 Ferruginibacter sp.
AAGCGGCATTGTTGTTTCAGCAGGGCATTCCAATGCAACGTATGAACAGGCCGCTTATGCCTTTTCAAAAGGCATACAATTAATAACGCATTTGTTTAATGCCATGACGCAGTTTGGCCACCGTTCACCCGGATTGGTAGGTGCAATTTTTGAAAATGAAAATATTTTTGCACCGATTATTTTGGATGGTGCCCATTGCGATTACGCCGCTGCGAGAGTTGCCTATAAAATAAAAAAGGACAAATTGATACTGATAAGCGATGCGCTCTTTCTGGGGAAAAAAGTAAAGGAATTTAAATGGGATGAATTTAACGCCAAACTGGTAAATGGCTTTTACAGAAATGCAGAAGGCAATTTAGCAGGCGCCGCAATTTCAATGGCTGATGCAGTTCGCAATGCAGTGACTCACGTGAATGTACCCGTAAGTGAAGCAATAAAAATGGCAACCTGCAGACCGGCTCAAGCCATTAAAATGGATGCAACAATTGGAAGTATTAAAGCAGGCTTTCCTGCAGGTTTTGTAAAATTCAGTAATAAACTGGATTTGATTGAGGCAATGGTTTTGTAAGTATTTTTAATTTATTTTCAATTGGTATTTAATTCTCAACGCTAACAACTGTGACGGCTACAGGCCGTGTTAACTAAATAAATAGTATGAAATTTAATCTTCCATTATGTCTTTTACCTTGCCTGTTTTTATTTTTTACTTTTAAACTGTTTGCCCAGGATACCACACAAATAAATCTTCCGGCATCAAATTCTTCCATAGTGGCAGAGAAGCATAGCAGTCGCTATTTTACTCCTGCCGGCATTGTTATTCCGGGAACTTTTTTGTTGTATGGCTGCCTGAAACCTGCCATCACAGGCATTCAGCGAATAGACGATGATATCCTGGCATCGGTAAAAAGAAACTATCCGGATTTTCATACAAAAGCAGATGATTATTTAATGTGGGCTCCTTCTGCCTCTATATACCTGATGGATGCATTGCATGTAAAAACAACACATAGTTTTACCGAACACCTTATTTTAGATGCAGGCTCAATGGCAATTGCGGGTGGTGTCGGATTTGTGATGAGAAAGATTTCTAAAAATATAGACGTGTATAATACCCACAACACCAAGTTTCCTTCAGGCCATACTACCAACGCCTTTAGAGGAGCAGAAATTTTTCACCAGGAATTGAAGGGTATCAATCCGGTACTTAGTTACAGTGGTTATCTTGTTGCCACAACAGTGGGTGTGCTTAGAATATACAACAAAGAGCACGTGCTGTCAGAAGTATTGGCTGGCGCAGGTTTGGGTATCTTATCAACCAAACTTACTTACTGGATTTTTGATAGCGCAAAAGCTAAAAAGAAAAAAAAGTAGTGGTGAGTGGTCGCTCGCTACTCACTACTCACAACTCACCACTCACCACTCACCTAAACTAATAAAGTCTACAGCCAACTTACAATTAGTTTCAGCCCATTATTTTTCACCTTCCCATTCTTTGTAAAACTGTTCTAAATAAGTTTCCATAAACAAATGCCTTCGTTCAGCCATTTGTTTGCCGGTGGTGGTATTCATTTTATTTTTTAACAGCAACAGTTTCTCATAAAAATGATTGATGGTGGGGGCTGCACTTTTTTTATACCTTTCTTTTGTCATGCCCAAATCAGGAGCTATGGCAGGGTTATAGATTTCCCTGTTTTTAAAACCTCCGTAATTAAAAGCCCTTGCAATACCAATGGCACCCAAAGCATCAAGCCTGTCTGCATCCTGCACCACAGCCAGTTCCGGGCTGCTAAAATATTGCGTAAAGTTTCCGCCTTTAAAAGAGATGTTACGGATGATATTTTCCACCTGTTCAATAATCTCTTCTGCAACACTGATGGATTGTAAAAATTGTGTTGCTTTTGCAGGGCCAACTTCTTCATCGCCATTGTTAAATTTAGCATCAGCAATATCGTGCAATAAGGCAGCCAGCTCAACTACCTGCAGGTTTACTTTTTCTCCCTCAGCAATGGTAACGGCATTTTTCCAAACCCTTTCAATATGCCACCAGTCATGGCCACCCTCAGCATTTTGCAAGGTAGTTTTTACAAAATGTACGGTGGTGTCGATAATTTCTTTTTCTGTCATGTATGTAAATTAATATTACTTAAGGTTATTAAATAGTAAATAATGAGATGACTCCGTTTGTTAGGGAGAAGACTGCAAAATAAGAAAGTTTTTTATTTATCATTGTTGGAATTTCAAGGCAGAAAGCTGTGCTTGCTTTTAAGATGCCGGGTGTATTAGTGTTGCCCATGTTGTTGATAATAATCTACATTCAGCAGCTTCGTTCCTTTGACAAGAACATAAAAAGCAGGTATCAAAATTGCTTTAAATCAAAACATGAAACATTCAGCAATTAAAATTGTTATACACCTGTAAACTAAAATATCTTCGTAAAATAGTTGTCTAAAATAATTATCAAATGCACATAGTAGTAATAGGTGGCGGTTTCGCCGGAGTTAACATAGCCAAATCACTGGCCAATAAAAAAGATTTTCAGGTAACATTGGTAGATAAAAATAATTACAATTTCTTTCCTCCATTAATTTATCAGGTGGCGACAGCCTACCTGGAACCTACCAGTATCAGTTATCCTTTTCGAAAATTATTTTCGGGCAAGGATAATATTCATTTTCGGTTAGGGGAAGTAAAGAAAATAGTGCCTGCAGAAAATAAAATAATATTGGATAGTGGCGAATTAACATACGACCAACTGGTATTTGCAACCGGTGCCGAAACCAATTATTTTGGTATGGAAAATGTGAAGCAACATGCCATCCCCATGAAAACACTGAGCGATGCACTTGAAATGCGTAACAGGTTATTAGAGCAGATGGAGCAGGCGGTTATAAGTGATGACGCGGCTGAAATAAAAAAATTAGTAACCATTGTCATTGCCGGTGGTGGTCCAACAGGAGTGGAACTGGCAGGCATGTTTGCAGAAATGAAAAATGGTATTCTGCGAAAAGAATACCCTGCACTATCGGGCAAAGGCGTTGAAATAATTTTGGTAGATGGCGGTAAAGTGGTACTGGCACCTATGAGCCCGCAATCGCAGCAGGATACTTTTGAAGCACTTACAAAACTGGGTGTAAAAATTAAATTCGATTACCAGGTAAAAGATTATGTGGCCGATA
>JAYWAU010000497.1:0-3172 GCA_043782265.1 Ferruginibacter sp.
GGCGCAGTTTGTTGGACTGTAATTGTAATTCTTCATTAATTCAGGAAGTTTTAAAAGATAAGCCGGATTCTACTTAATAAAAAAACGCCATTACAAATTTTGCAATGGCGCTTTAATTAGGTGTGGCATTATTAATACCCAAACAACTGATCAAGGGTGAGTTTTTTTACTTCCCCATATTTTTTCAGGTCTTCCATTTTTATTTTGTTGTCGGATGCTACGATACAGTAGGTAAAGGGTTTATTAACCAGTGCATCTGTATGCAGTTTTTTGATATCCTCAAATGTGAGGGTTTTCAATTGCGCATATATGTCTTTCCGCAGATCATAGTCGATCCCTTTTTTCTTATCGGCGAGATAAGTAAAAATGATATTTTCCTGTGCTATCCTTTCTGTTTCGATGTCTTTCACCATAGATTTCTGCGCATCACTGAACGAGCCATCTCTTTTGGGCAGGTCATTCAGCAATTCATTCATACCGGCAATGGCATCGTTCAGTTTATCAGCCTGGCTGCCTACATAGGCAGTGAAAGAGAACGGGTCTTCTTTTTTGGCCGGCGCCTGCAACACGGCAAAAGTAGAATAGGCCAATGCTTTTGATTCGCGAATGGTCTGGAATACGATGGCACCCATACTACCTGCACCAAAATAATTATTGAACAGGTTTACCACGGCTTCTTTTTTAGGATCATAGGCATCCAGTGTGCGTGTCCAGTAAATTTCTGCCTGCACCATATCATAATCGGTAAACAATACTTCGTTCTGTGTTTGTTTGCTGCGCTCAAATTTCACTGCTGCAGGAGCCACAGCCCATGATGCAGGCATGGAATGTATTTTACTTATGCCGGCAGTAAATGTTGCCAATGGCTGGGCACCATAATACATGATCTTGTGTTCATAGTTAAGCAGGTTGTGCAGGATAGCTACCAGATCGGCAGCTTTGAGGTTTTTGATCTCTGCATCAGTTAAGGTGTAATTGAAAGGGTTTTTAGCACCATAAGCGCCATAGGTGCGAAGAGCCGACATGATCGCATTTTTATTCAGCTTATTATTGGCTCTTCCTTTGGCAAGCCTGTTTTTCAAACTCTCCAATGCCGCATCATCTTCTTTGCAGTTGCGGATCACATACTCCATTAAGTTCACTGCTTTGTCAAAATTTTCCTGAAGGCCAACAACAGAAATAGTAGTTTCTTCATTTCCCGGATTGATATTGTAACTGCAGGCAAGGTTATAAAACTCCTTACTGATCTGCTCTGCTGTGTATTTATCCGTATTCAGAAACTGAAGATATTGAATGGCCAATGGAAGAAGCTTATCATTCCATCCACCCATATTAAAACGGTAATACAATTTAAACAAACTGTTTTCTTTGTTCTGTACATACAATACATCCGCTTTACCGGTTTTAGCCTGCTGCATATCTTTTGTAAAATCAAGAAATACCGGTTTTACTGGCAGCAAAGGCATATCGTTAACCTGCTTAACAAAAGGCGATTGTTTGCCTGCATTGGTTTCTACGGGTGTGATACTTGGCTTGTCAACCTTTACGATTGATTTGTCTTCGCCTTTTCTTTTGTACAGTACCGCAAAGTTTTTATCGCCAAAGAATTTATTGGCAAAATCTACCAGTTCTTTTTTGGTAACTTTTGCCATTTCATCCAATTGGGCCACATCATCTTTCCAGCCAAGGCCTTTATTTTTGATAAAACCATCTGTAATATTTTCAGCGCGGGCGGCATTTTTTTCAAGCCCCTGTAACTGGCTGAGTTTTTCATTGGCCGTGATGGCTTTGATCAACCCATCATCAAATTTTCCCTCCTTAACTATATTGATCTGCTCCATCAGCAGGTCTTTTACCTGCTCCAATGTTTGCCCCTGTTTTGGAGAGGCCGCTACTATGAAAATGCCATAATCTTTATACTGGCGGACACCTGCATTGGCGCCCTGTAATTTCTGTTGTTTGTTCAAGTTTAAATCAAGCAAACCTGCTTTTCCGTTGGAAAGAACAGATGACAACAAATCTGCCAGCATCGCATCGCGTGAACCCTCCGCTCCGGTTCGGTAAACAATGCGCATGTTTTCAGCAGAGGGGCCGAATACTTCTTTTACAATTGGCCCTTCCAGTGGTTTTTCAGGGGCGGGTTTATATTCAGCTACGGGTTTGGATTTCATGTAACTGAATTTCTCATCGATCATTTTGATCACTTTATCCGGATCCAGGTCACCGGTCAACACAAACGCCATATTATTCGGAACATAATATTTATAATAATAATCGCGGATCGCATTAATGGATGGGTTTTTCAAATGTTCAATGATGCCGATCGTGGTTTGTTGTCCGTAATTATGTGTAGGAAATAAAACCGCATGCATGGCTTCCGACATTTTATTGCCATCATTGTCTAAGCTGCGGTTTTTTTCTTCATACACAGCTTCCAGTTCGGTATGAAAAATACGCAGCACCGGGTTACGGAAACGCTCGGCCTGCACCGTTAAAAATTTATTAAGGGCATTTGAAGGAACATCTTCTTCATACACCGTTTCTTCTACCCAGGTATGGGCATTGGTGCCCTGTGCACCCATGGCGGCCATCAGCTTATCATATTCATTGGCGATAGCATACTTGGAGGCTTCGCCTGAAACACGGTCGATCTCTTTGTAGATTTCTTTTCTGGCAGCGGCATCGGTTGTTTTATTATATTTCTCATACAATGCATCGATCTGGTCGAGCAATGGTTTTTCTTTTGCCCAGTCCAATGAACCAAATTTATCCGTCCCTTTAAACAGGAGGTGTTCTAAATAGTGCGCCAGCCCGGTATGGTCTTTCGGGTCCGTATTACTTCCCGTTCTTACCGGGATCCGAACGGCAATACGCGGTTCTTTTTTATTAACGGAAAGAATAACGGTAAGCCCGTTTTTCAAGGTATAAAACCGGGCGTGCATGGGGTCGTTCGTTACAAATTTATATGTGTAACCGGCAGCCGTTGCCTGGCTCCATTGGTATTTGCTTTGAGCAGGTACCCGCTGACTGCCCGAAACAAGCAAGGCGATCAGCAAAAACTTCATCCATTTCATAAACAGTTTTTTAGTGGCGGGTAAGTTAGAAAAAATATTATATGACCATTTGTAAAATTTGTTAAACCGGATGATTTTATTACAGGTGGGGGTGTATG
>JAYWAU010000498.1:0-3170 GCA_043782265.1 Ferruginibacter sp.
TGCCATTCATGACTTCCTTCCATAAAATCTACACCTTTGCCCATTTCTGTTTTCATTAAAATAACAATTGGTTTACCATTGCCGGTAAGTGATTTTGCATATGATAATATTTTTGTTATTTCGTCCATATCATTTCCTTTATTCAGGTGAATAACTGTCCAGCCAAAAGCTTCAAATTTGCCAGCAAGGTCACCAAGGTTCATCACTTTAGCAGTAGGTCCGTCTATTTGTTGTCCATTCCAATCGATGGCAGCAATTAAATTATCTACTTTCTTGTGAGCTGCAAACAAAATCGCCTCCCAGTTCTGCCCTTCATCTAACTCTCCATCACCATGTAACGAGTAAACAAGGTTAGTATCATTATTTAATTTTTTCGCTAAAGCAGCACCCAAAGCTACACTCATACCCTGCCCTAATGAACCACTGGCAATCCTTACACCGGGTAAATGCTCGTGCGTTGTTGGATGGCCCTGTAACCGTGTATTCAACTTTCTAAAGGTCGACAACTCCTGCACAGGAAAATAACCGCTTCTAGCTAATACACTATAAAACACGGGTGAAATATGCCCATTACTTAAAAAAAATAAATCTTCTCCATCTCCATTCATATTGAATGCAGGATCGTGTTTCATTGCACTAAAATACAATGCAGTTAAATAATCTGCACAACCCAATGATCCACCAGGGTGGCCACTTTGTACAGCATGCACCATACGTACAATATCCCTTCTTACCTGGCTGGCTGTTTCCTTTAAACTGATCATTTTTATAATTTTGTATGCAAACGTACTTCAAATACATACATTACCAAAGTAAAAAATAATATGAATTTTGTCGTATAATAATAAGTTCGCAATTTATCCGTTATTTTGCTATAAATATTTATTGATAGAGTGTGTTCAAAAGTAGATTATCAAAATTAGTAAAGCAACCATTATTTGTAAATAGTTGCAGGTTTTGGAATGTAAGAATTGTCTCAATAAATATTTTGTAATCATTACCATATTCAACAAGCCTGCATGGATAACATATTATTAAGTTTTGCTTTTGCTTTTATGATTACTTTTTTTGCAATACCTATTATTATCGAGGTTGCAAGGCGCAAAAAATTATTTGATGAGCCTGATGAACGCAAAGTTCATAAAATGGTTATCCCGACACTTGGAGGTCTCGGCATTTTCGGCGGATTTATTTTAGTAACATTATTAGGAGCTCCGGTTGGCAGCAATGAACTTCAATATTTTGCAGCAGCTGCAATAGTCATTTTCTTTTTAGGGATTAAAGATGATATCCTTGTTTTATCAGCTGCAAAAAAATTCATTGGGCAATTAATTGCCGCAGGTATTATAATAAAATTTGGAGGAGTACAGATTTCCAATATGCATGGCTTTTTCGGAATCAATACCATCCCACATTTAGCTAGTATAGTATTAACACTCTTTACAATTATTGTTATCATTAACTCTTTTAATTTAATTGATGGTGTTGATGGTTTAGCAGGAAGTTTGGGTCTGTTAACTGCCATGCTGTTTGGTGCTTATTTCTATTATGCTGGTCAATTATTATATGCAGTAATGGCATTTTCGCTTGCCGGCAGTTTGATAGGGTTTTTAATTTATAATTTTTCTCCTGCAAAGATTTTTATGGGTGATACGGGTTCATTACTTATAGGACTTATCAATTCCATAATGGTAGTTAAATTTATTAACATAGCAGACTCGCCAGCTGTTTCATTTCCTTTAGAAGCTGCTCCTGCTATAGGTATTGCCATATTAATAGTCCCTTTGTTTGATACATTGCGGGTGTTTGCACTACGTATCTTTAAAAGGCGTTCTCCTTTTAGCCCCGACAGAAATCACGTTCATCATTTTTTACTGGACCTGGGGTTTAGTCATACAAAAATCACCCTGCTTTGTGTAGGAACTAATATTGGATTCATCCTGTTGGCGTTTTTTTTACGTAGCCTTGGAACCACGGTTGTTATAAGCCTTTTGTTGGCTATATCCTGTGTTTTAATTGCAATTATTTATTACAGCCGCCCTAAAAATAAACTTACTTCAATCAGTAATATGAAGGCTAAGGACAGGGTAATAAATTCCCGCAAAATATTATCTATTGTTCCTGAATCTGTAGAAGCCAGTTAATTTTATCTTCTTTTTATTTGAGTCCCTCAATTATTTATTTGCTTATTGTTCTTTTCTTTAGTTTTGCATCCACTTAATTTTCTATTTTATGTCAGAAGAATTAGAACTCATTAAACTGGATACAGAATCCACCATGAAAAAAGCAATTAGTTTTTTAGAAACAGAATTAATAAAAATTCGTGCTGGTAAAGCAAATCCCAATATGCTTGATGGTATTGTGGCTGATTATTACGGATCTCCAACACCAATTGCACAAATCGCTAACATCTCTGTTTTAGATGCCCGTACAATCTCTGTTCAACCGTGGGAAAAAAATATGTTACAGCCTATTGAAAGGGCTATCATCGCAAGCAATATTGGTATCAACCCTCAAAATGATGGTAATTACATCCGCTTATTTCTACCACCTTTAACTGAAGAAAGAAGAAAAGAACTGGTAAAAAGATGCAATGGGGAAGGCGAAAATGGAAAAGTTTCTATTAGGAATATTCGCAGGGATGCTATTGAGCAAATTAAAAAATTACAGAAAGACGGCCTGAGCGAAGATGCTGCAAAAGATGCGGAAGCAGAAATGCAGGAGCTGACCAATCGTTATATTGCCTTAATAGAAAAACACCTGGAGGCAAAAGAAAAAGAAATTATGGTTGTTTAAAAAGTAGTATCAATTGTTTAGGTATTTTAACATGACGAATACAGGATTATAAAATTTCCGGCATTCGTTATTTTCATTTTAAATACTATTATTCGGGGATTAAACTAAATCACAATAGAAAAAGAAACACCCTGAAGATCTTAAAATTCAGGTAACTCATTCAATTCCTGTAATTCGTTATTTGTATTGGTAAATGCAAAGCAATAGCTGCCATTTGTAATAACAATGTAGGGCACCTGTAAATTTATATTGTATCTCAGTGCCTGGCTTAATACAGCATTGTTTAAAACCACATTCATTTCTTTACATTCAATCAGCATCCACGGCTTTGTATTTCTATCATATACTACAATATCAAAACGCTTTTTTACATC
>JAYWAU010000499.1:0-3168 GCA_043782265.1 Ferruginibacter sp.
TGGTTGTGTGTTGTTTGTTGTGTGTTGTTTGTTGTGTTGTGTTGTGTGTTGTGTGTTGTTTGTTGTGTTGTGTTGTGTTGTGTTGTTTGGTGTTGCTTACTTACCTGGCTTTTCTGTTTATAAATCTTTTCATCATCCCCCGTGTATTATTTCCAAAAAAAATTGAGGAAGGCACTGCTCAAATTTCCATATCACTTACAAAAATGAAAATTCCATTGCGGGGTATGGCTGGTAAAGTTGTAAAAAAAATAACGTGGTTAATTTTGCAAATTTGTTTAATTGTTTTGTTGCTGGGCACAGCTGATAATGTTGCTACTTATTTTAAACATGAGTGGTTGTTCCATTATCCCGGTTTTTCTATCTTTTTTAATAAAAACATCCCAGACTCTCAACTGAATATCTGGGCTGGTTATGCAGTGGTATTTTTTTCGCTGGGGTTATACGCCTTGTATATAGGTGCACGTGAACTTATCATTAATTGGAATGAAAGACCGGGCGGAAGAAAGGCTTACAGAATATTAATTTGTAACCATGTAACCGTGTTTCTAATACAGATTGCCTTAGTGCCATTCTTTTTAACTTCATTTAACCTGGTGCATGATAGCAGGTTCTCCGTTGCATTCTTCTCTGTTGTAATTCCTTTATTTCTTGTTTTCATGAGCAATACCTATTGGCTATTTCCTCTAAAGGGAGACATGTCATTTTTAAGCAGACCAATCATTGTACGTTTACTAATAACTACTTTTTTATACACGCTTCCTTTTCTTTTTGCTTTCTCTACAGATTATTTGAGCGTTTTTATAATTGCCTGGGCAGTCCAATTATTTATTGTAACACCTGTCACATGGCTTGTTTACCAGCAAGAAAAAGATAAGATACTGGCATTGATTGGCACAGAAAAAGCACTGGTAAAATCAAAAGCCGACCTTCAATTCCTGCGGTCACAGATCAATCCACATTTTCTTTTTAATGTGCTCAATACACTATATGGAACTGCATTACAGGAAAATGCAGACCGTACAGCCAGCGGCATTCAGCAACTTGGCGATATGATGCGCTTTATGTTGCACGAAAACAATCTCGATTTCATTGACATGAGCAGGGAGATTGATTACCTGGGAAATTATATAGCCCTGCAAAAATTACGCACACAATCTTCTCCCGAAATTATTATTGAAGACAATATCACCGGGCAAAATTGCAATCATAAAATAGCGCCAATGTTGTTGATTCCACTTGTTGAAAATGCCTTTAAACATGGCATCAGCCTCAAAGAAAAATCATGGATAAAAATCAATCTTTCTTGTACTGAAAAAGAAATTTTTTTTGAAGTACGTAACAGTATGCACACCCGGCAGGATAATGACCCCGAAAAAGAAAACTCCGGCATTGGTTTTAAAAATGTGGTGGAAAGATTGAAACTAATCTATCCTGGTAAGCACCAGCTAACAGTTAACGGAGATGGGAAAGAATTTTTTGTACAACTGACAATTCAGCCATAAAAATATTTACAAAAAATTAAATGCATAATATGAAAATGATATTCGCTATTTTATTCACATTGGGGGTTGCACCTTCTCTATTTTCGCAGGATACAATTTCTAAAAAATTAGATGAACTAGTAGGAGCTTATGCTAAACTGGGCAAATTTAATGGTTCAGTTATTGTAGCCCGGCAAGGCAAAATATTAATGGAAAAAGGCTATGGCTTTAAAAATTTCCGCGACAGTACCTTAAATAGCCCCAATACTATTTATCAAATCGCTTCAGTAACCAAACAATTTACATCAACATTGGTTTTAAAACTTGCTGAATTAAAAAAGCTGGCATTAACGGATAAGCTAAGCAAATTTTATCCAGGATTAGCACATGGTGACAGTATAACTATTGAAAACCTTCTAACCCACACATCAGGAATTATTGACCATTACAACGACAGCAGTTCAACTCCTGCCACAGGAACAGAAGAAGAAAAATTATTAAGCACTATTAAAAAATATGGGCTGGACTTCTCACCCGGCACCAACTGGCATTACAGTAATTCAGGTTACCAATTATTGGGCTATATTATTCAAAGGGTTTCTAACCTGAGCTATTATGAATCAGTAAGAAAATATATTTTCATCCCGTTAAAAATGGATAACAGTGCTTTTGATTTTATTCATTTAGTGAGCAAGGATAAAGCTACAGGTTACTGGTCTTTTCCCGCAAATGCAGTAGCAGAAGAAGCAACCATTATTGATTCATCCGCCCCTTTTGCTGCGGGTGCAATTTATTCTACTGTAGAAGATTTATATAAATGGCACGAAGGGCTTCAAACATATAAAATAATCAGCAAGGCATCATTAGATAAAGCATATACCCCATACAAAAATAATTACGGATATGGCTGGATGATTGATTCTCTTTATGGTAAGTGCATTATTCACCATAGTGGGGATATTTGGGGATTTAAATCTGACATTTCGAGGATAACAAAAGACGATGCCTGTATAGTATTATTGAATAATATTGAAGACCTGGATTTGGGAGTTATTACAAAAAAAATATTTTCCATTCTCTACAATCAGCCATATAAATTACCTGCAAAAAACGAAATCAGGCTGAGTGAAGAAATACAACATAAGTATGTGGGCACTTATGAAATGCAGCCCGGAATGTTAATAAAACTAACACTCGAAAGCGGGCGTCTCATGGCTACAACCGATCATAAAGAAGAGTTGTATGCTCAAAAAGAAAATAATTTTATTGCAGAGAGTGGCGACAATCAAATTGAAATAGAATTTGTAGCTGATGCAACAGGAAAAATTGACAACTTATTTTTTTATAAAAATGATCAAAAAATAGTTTGCAAAAAAATTAAATAAAAAAAGATTATTATCTTTTGACTAAATCTTAATCTGTAAATAATGCTAAAAGCAATTGCCATAGACGATGAACCGATTGCACTGGAAGTTGTAAAAAGCCTTTCTTCAAAAATTGCTTTTATTGAATTGCTTGATTGTTTTACCAACGCATTTGAAGCGATTGATTTTTTGCAAAAAGAAAAGGTTGATCTCATTTTTCTGGATATTAAAATGCCGGATATTTCAGGCATTGACTTTCTGAAATCGCTCTCCCACCCGCCCATGATAATATTTACCACGGCATACAGC
This sequence comes from Ferruginibacter sp., assembly GCA_043782265.1. Classification (GTDB taxonomy): domain Bacteria; phylum Bacteroidota; class Bacteroidia; order Chitinophagales; family Chitinophagaceae; genus Ferruginibacter. The sequence continues at coordinate 3,155 of JAYWAU010000499.1, forward strand.
GAGCATGCTGTGCA
>JAYWAU010000500.1:0-8753 GCA_043782265.1 Ferruginibacter sp.
AGTGTACCAAACTTCCCAAACGCATTATACAACGAAGCGAATACCAGGATGCTGTTGATATCAACGATAACAACATTAAACAAAACCCACAATATTATAAACGAAGACAAGCTATTTGCGAACATCCCTTTGGAAGTATTAAAAGACATTGGGGTTACACCCATACTTTGCTTAAGGGGTTGCAAAAAGTAAATGGCGAAATGAATCTCATCATGTTCTGCTACAACTTTCTGCGTACCAAAAACATACTTGGCTTTGATAAAATGCTGCAAACAATCAAAAACTGGCAACCAGATTACAGTAAAGTAACCTGTGCTTTAAAAAACAGCTTTATCAAAACGATTTACAGACAAATTAAGCCATCATTTTTTTTGAACAATTACTGCTTAGTATTTTTAAAGACTGCTTAAATCAACTGCTATTCGTGTGTGATGAAAAGTTACGAGCAGTTTTTTTGACGGTTTATAGTTTTCTCACAGTCTGACGCCCCAGCAAATAATTGATGGCATTTTCTTTTACAGTTATCTTTTGCAGAATATCAAATTCAAGACTTTGTGAATTGAGTACTTCTGCTTCGAATTTTTTTACCGCCAGTTCCGTGGCTGCCGCAGCCTGTTTTTGAATCCTTACAATATCAAGTGCATTTTCCTGTAAGCGGATGGTTTGCTTTACAATGTCCATCTGATTGTCCAGTGCCAGCAATTCGTATTAAGAGGTGGCTATTTCAGCAATCAAATTTGTTATAACAAAATTCCTTCCTTCAATTGTAGCAAGATAACGTTCAACAGCGGCCTTTTTTGAATTACGCAATTTCTTCCAGGCATCAATTTCCCAATTTGCAAATACACCAAGGCGATAATCAGGTAACCATTCCGGCACTCCCTTACCCGGTGTAATATCGGCAGAGGCATCACCGGCACCCTGGCTGGTATAGCGCCCAACTTTCTCAATTCCAATACCGCCACCGCCTTCTACCTTTGGTAACAACAGCCCTTGTTTGCTGCGTATATCATTCCTTGCAATTTCAATTTCCTGCAGGGTAATCAACAGCTCCTGGTTATTTTTTAAAGCAGTATCAACCAGACTGATGAGGTATTTATCTTTAAAAAAATTCCGCCATTGAATGGTTCCGCTATTTGTTGAGTCGCTGCTATTAGCAAAAGTGGCCGGTGCCGCTTTTGCTGGTGGAGCCTGAACCAGCGCAGGTGCTTTACATCCTGTGTAGAGGATGCAGCAAACCAACCCTGCTGCCATCCATATATTGTTTAAAAATTTCATTATCTGTTATTGTCTATTTCTTCAGTTAAAGGATTTTCATCTTCGTCTTCGACGATTGGATTTTTTTCGGAAATGCTTGCAAACAAGAAGTACAATCCAGGTATTAGCAATACACCGCACAATGTACCTACCAGCATGCCGCCTGCTGCTGCAGAACCAATGGTTCTGTTTCCAACAGCACCTGGACCATTAGCAACCACCAGTGGAATGAGGCCTGCAATAAAAGCAAAGGAGGTCATTAAGATAGGACGGAAACGCACGGCTGCACCATCTACTGCTGCCTGCAATACGGTACTTCCGGCACGGTGTTTCTGCACAGCAAACTCCACAATCAATACAGCATTTTTACCTAGTAAACCAATCAGCATCACCATTGCTACCTGTGCATAGATATTGTTCTCCAGCCCCAGTAGTTTTAATAAAAGGAAGGCACCAAAAATACCGGCAGGCAATGATATAATAACGGGTAGGGGTAGCACAAAACTTTCGTACTGTGCTGCCAGTAACAGGTACACAAATGCAAGACAAATGATGAATATGTAGATTGCCTGGTTGCCCTGGCCAACTTCGTCTTTTGAAATGCCGGCCCAGTCTATTCCAAAACCTCGTGGCAATGTTTTTTTAGCCACTTCGGTAATTGCATTGATGGCTGCACCACTGCTGTAACCCGGTGCCGGGCCACCACTGATTTCAGAAGAATTGTACAAGTTATGACGGGTAATTTCAGACAGGCCATATACTTTTTCCATACGCATAAAGGAGGAGTATGGAACCATTTCATCCTTGTTATTCTTTACATAGAGTTTCAAAATATCCTCCGGCAAGGCCCTATATTGAGGGGATGCCTGCACCATCACTTTGTATTGCCTTCCAAAACGGATGAAGTTTGTTTCGTAGTTACTGCCCACTAAAGTAGACAATGTATTCATCGCATTGTCAATGGTAACACCTTTTTGCTGTGCTGCATCATTATCCACTATCAGCATGTATTGGGGATAGCTGGCGCTGTAGAAACTAAATACAGAAGTAAGCTCGGGCCTTTTGTTCAACGCTGCTACAAAATTGTTATTCACCGTTTCCATCAGTTTAAAATCACCTGAGCCTGCTCTGTCTAACAAACGCAGCTCAAATCCACCGGCGGCACCATATCCCGGCACAGCGGGCGGTGGAAAGAATTCAATCGTTGCTCCTTTTATATCTTTTGCTTTTTCTTCAAACTCCTCAATAATTTGCTGTACAGAATGTTTTCTTTCACTCCAGTCTTTCAGATTTACCAGGCATGTTCCTGAATTAGCACCTGTTCCCTCGGAAAGAATTTCGTAACCAGCCAATGAAGAAACGGATTTTACACCATCAATTTTTCCTGCAATATCCTGCAATTGCCTCACCACCGCATCGGTACGCTCCAATGTAGAACCTGCAGGCGTTTGCACAATGGCATAAAATGTACCCTGGTCTTCATTTGGAATAAAACCAGATGGCAACTGTGTATTTAAAAAATAAATACCGGCGCAGAAGCCAACGAATGCTAAGAAAGTGATCGCTCTTTTGTTTACAATAAACCCAAGTGCACTTTTGTATTTTCCTAATACCCTTTCGAACCAATTATTAAAACCGGACAAAAAACTGTTTAACCATGTTTTCTTTTTCTTTATGCCGTGTGTGTTTTTAAGCATAGCAGCACAAAGAGCCGGTGTAAGTGTTAATGCAACTAAACCAGATAAAATAATAGAAGTTGACATGGTTATAGAGAACTGTCTGTAAAAAATCCCCACAGGGCCGCTCATAAATGCCACCGGAATAAATACTGCCGCCATCACCAGCGTAATGGCAATGATAGCACCACTTATTTCGTGCATTGCTGCTTCTGTTGCTTTGGCAGGAGACAGGTTCTCTTCTTCCATTTTTGCATGTACTGCTTCCACCACCACAATGGCATTATCCACCACAATACCAATGGCCAGTACCAATGCAAAGAGTGTGATGAGGTTTAACGTGATACCAAAAAACTGCATGAAAAGAAAAGTACCAATCAATGATACCGGCACAGCTATCGCTGGTATCAATGTGGAACGCCAATCACCCAGAAATAAAAACACCACAATACCAACCAATATAAAGGCTTCTACCAATGTGTGTGTTACTTTTTCAATAGATGCATCAAGAAATTTAGATACATCATAACTGATTTCATAATCCATTCCTTTGGGGAATGAAGTGGTTTTGATCTCGGCTAATTTTGCTTTGATATCTTTAATTACCTGCCTGGCATTGCTTCCATAAGATTGTTTGATCACAATAGCAGCGGAAGCCTTTCCATTTAATTTTGAATAGATATCGTAATAGCTGCTGCCAAACTCCACTTCTGCCACATCTTTAATACGCAGCATTTCACCATTAGGATTCGATTTTAAAACGATGTTTTCATAGCCTTCTTTTGTAGTAAAGCGACCGGGATATTTTAATACATATTCAAAGCTCTGAGATCTTTTGCCGGATGCCTCGCCTGTTCTTCCCGGCGATGCTTCAAGGCTTTGTTCATCCAGTGCCTTTAAAACTTCATCAGCAGAAATTTTATACGCCGTCATACGATCAGGCTTCAACCAGATACGCATGGCATATTCCCTGTTACCCAACACATCAGCAACACCTACCCCATCCACACTTTTTAATTCTGATAATAAATTGATATCGGCGAAGTTGAATAAAAACTTTTCATCCAGCTTAGGGTCTGTGCTGTACAGGTTAACATACATAAGCATGTTCGATTCTTCACGGGTGATCTTAACACCTTCCCGAACTACAATAGGAGGGAGTTTGTTAATAACAGAAGCCACCCGGTTCTGAATATTTACAGATGCAATATTGGGATCAACACCTGAATTAAACACTACCTGTATAGAGGCTTCACCATCATTACCTGCATCAGAGGCAATGTATTTAACACCGGGGGTGCCGTTAATAGCTCTTTCCAATGGCAGAACCACCGCCTTAATCATCAACTCCCCGTTTGCTCCGGGATATTCTGCAGTGATGTTTACTTAAGGAGGTGATATGGAGGGAAATTGTGTTACCGGTAATTGTAACAGGGCCACCACACCCAGCAGTGTTATTATCAGTGATATAACGATTGACAGAACAGGCCTGTGTATAAATTTATTGAACATTGTTTTTTGCTTACAGGATTTGGATAGCTATTGTTTGATTAACTGAAGGTTGGAGATAACATCGCCGGGTTCTATATATTTGTATGCTATCTTATCATCGTCTTTCACATTTTGAACACCCTCTAATAAAATTTTATCTCCATCTAAAAGACCACTATCTACTGCATATATATTTGATAACCTGTTTTTGATTGTAATGTTCCTTGACTTAACAATGTTGTTTTTATCAACTACAAATACATATACTTTATCCTGCAATTCATAAGTAGCTTTTTGAGGAACCAGTAAAGCATTCCTGAGGGGAACTATCATTAACACCTTACCTGTTTCACCATGCCTCAGCAACATATCAGGATTGGGGAACTTTGCCCTGAAAGCAATATTGCCTGTTTCATTGTCAAACTGTCCCTCTACAGTTTCAACTACACCTTTGTATTATGCTTTTCTCCGTTTGCCAGCAACAGCGAAACACGCTTCATATTATTCGTATCCTTTTGTGCTTTGTAATCCAGGTATTCTTTTTCTGGAACATTAAAATAGGCATATACTGATTTGTTGTCAGATAGTGTGGTTAACAAAGCCCCTTCATCAACCAGGCTTCCGATTTTTAAAGGTATCCTGTCAATAACACCATCATAAGGTGCTTTGATCTCTGTTAATGAAAGGTGCAGTTTAGCAAGTGCCATATCAGCCTTCGCTTCATCCAGCTTGGCCTGCGCAATAGCTGATTCTGATTTTGAAACAATATCTTTATCAGACAGTGTTTTGGCATTCAGCAATTCCAGTTCGGCCTCTTTTACCGCAGCCTGTGCTTTTAAGTATTCAGCTTCATACATAGTGGGCACAATTTTAAAAAGTACCTGCCCGGCATGCACATAACGTCCCTCATCTACATTAATCGTTTGCAGGTAACCTTTTTCCTGCGCCCTAATTTCAATATTGCGAATGGATTGTATTTGCGATACATATTCTTTTGTAAAAGAGGTATCAACCCTTAACGGACTGGTAACGGTATACTTACCAGGTTCTTCTGCTTCTTTTTTCTTTGTGGTACAGCCTGTACAATAAATAAGGGTACAAATGCTAATCAACAATGCAAGTCTGTTCATTAATTTTTTAGTGAAATTTTGCAATAAGTTATTAATTGATTTCAATCTTAAAACAGCGTTGTTAATCCTTCAATTCATTAATGATTAACCATTCTGCCGTTTTATAAGGGTAAATTGTATGTTAGTGTATACATTTTACTTTGGTATAATTTGCAAAAGTATCATTTCAGTATATTATATATATGCCGTTAACATCTCGTTTACAAAAAGAAGGGGAAAGAGAGTGTTTATTTTGCTGCTCTTGGTATCACACTCACAAAATAAAAAATCAACCTATCAGGGCAGGCCACTGGTGTCTCCGGCCAACAGCCGAAGTCAAGGAAATTAAAAAACCGTAATTAGAGAAGGCTTTACAGCAGATTATTTGTAGAATATTTACTTTTAGCAAGAACTCATTTATGAAGCTCCGATCGTCACAAAGGGAAACTAAATAATGAGCTGTCAGATAAAAAAGTGGAGCACTCGAAAAACCAAAAAGAATTTTATCCTCTTTGTTAAATAGCCTCTATTTTATTTATATTTGAAATGCAACGCTTGCTTTAGTTTAAGTAGGATCGGTGAAATAACCAGTCAAAAAAATATAAACAGGTAGAATATTATGATACGAAAAATTGCAGGAGTTATTTTGGGGTATGCCATTTTTGTAGTAAGTGCTTTAGCGCTTTTCAAACTTTCGGTACAAGACCCTCATGCTGACCCGACAATTAGTTTTGCAATCCTGACAGCAGCGTACGGCGCTGTGTTTTCTTTCATCGCCGCCTTGTTGCTCAACTTATTGCAAAGACCACTGATTTGAAAATAAATTATGTGCTTGCCTTTATAATTTCAGGCTTTGCCGCCTTTTCCTTAATCAAAACCAATGGTAATCACTGGACACAATTACTGGCCATTTTCGTGTTTGCACCAGCATCTGTTTTAGGTGCACAATTTTATCTTAAACAAAAACAAAAGGCAGCATTAAAAAAATAAATTCAAACAACATAACATCTCTGTTTCTTTTGTGAGGTTGTTTGGCGCTATCTTAATGAAAAAAAAATTTAGCCTTTACGTCTGGGCCAACATACAATTTACTGGCATTATAAAAAGAAAAAATAACCAACACATGGATAAAAGAGTGCAATTTGATTTTGAAATTTATTTCACCAATGGCGGCAGTATTAAAGGGCAGGATTTCCGTCTTGATATTGCAGGTGATGACATTACGGATAAAGAACTGGCTCTTTACATTGTTGCAGACCTGCAATTGCTGATGGTTGGCGAAACAAAAATTCTCAATAAAAAAATTATTGAAGAAACACACAAAAGAAAACCCATTAACACAACTACTGAAAAAGATATTTTAATAGATTTGAGTCACACCATTGAAAATGGTTTAATAACCTACAAAGGTTTGCCTGCTCCCATCATCTGCGATTATTTAAGCAGGGGAAATTCTAAAAATATTTATGAAGAGGGCACCAGTTTTCAGATAGGAAAAATTGAGATGGTTACCAACACGGGTACTTATCTTGACTGCCCTTTTCATCGCTTTGAAAATGGCAAAGACCTTTCTGAAGTGGGGCTGGAAAGTTTTACTGATCTTGATGGCATTGTTATCAGCATCCCCTTTTCAGAAACACTGTCTATTACCGAAGACCACCTGAAAAACTATGAACTCCGCAACCGTGCAGTACTCATCCACACCGGTTGGGAAAGGCATTGGAACACGGAAAATTATTATCAACATCACCCCTCTTTAACAAAAGGTGCAGCAGAATATTTAAGAGATAGTGGAGTTAAATTAGTCGGTATAGATTCTCACAATATTGATAACACTACCGGAAAAAGCAGGCCGGTACACACTACACTTTTAGGCGCTGAAATTTTAATCGTAGAGCATCTTTGCAATTTATATTTACTGCCACAGGATGGTTTTACTTTTAGTGCAATCCCTCCAAAATTTATAGGTGTTGGCACATTTCCAGTACGGGCGATGGCTAAAATAAAAAATACAAAATAATATCCAGGTGCTAAAACAGTCCCTACTATCAACGTATTTGTATCATTAAAACTGAAGATTAAATGGATGTTCCCAAAAAAATTCCAATATGGTAATACTGATAATTATATATACACTCAACCAATTGTTTCATCAGCAACAAAAAAAAACTTAAAAAAATTTGCATAATTAAAAAATGGCTCTATCTTTACATCACATAAGAATACACCTAATACCTCAGTACCCCAATCTTCTATTAATTTCCAACACTATCTTTCGTTAAGATTTAAACATTATCATCCATCCTGCTATTATTTTCTACTGTTAGAAAATCAATTCATGTTTTACCAAAAAGTGCTTACACCATAGGTTTAAGTTATATACAATCTCCAATTCTCTGAATCCCACCTCTAAAATTCTTTATTCCAGGAAAGCATTTCTGAATAAAAATTTTAAACCTCAACCCCAAAAAAATGAAACTTTTTACTCTTTCAATCTCATTGTTGTTATTAAGCATTGTAACTTTTGCTCAATCAGTTTGTCCCAGTTATTTTAGGCGTAATAATGGAAACGGTGCCTGTGCCGACGGCCAGCTAAAATTATATTACACTGCTTGTCCGGAAACTGCAGCCATCATTGATTCTGTTTATGCCGATGGTATAAAAGCGAATGTTAGTTTTGCTTCTCCAGATGCATCTAAATGCAGTTCTCAGGGTTATATTGCATACTGTGTTGTTGGTGGAAATATGCCGCCCGCAGCTACATGGAAAATATATTTCCACAATCCAGGTTCTGTTGATCCTTTCGGATGTTTAGTACCTCAACTTTTATCTGGTACATTACCAATTACAATTAAAACTTTTTCCGCAAAAAGAAATGGTGTTGATGTTTCTCTTTTATGGCAAACTTCCTACGAATCAAATGCAAAAGAATTTGAGATCCAGAGAAAATCAGGTAATAATTTTGTTACGATAGGTTCAATTGCAGCTACAAATAGTGAACTTGGACATTCATATAGCTTTACTGACAATAATAAATTAAATGGAATTTCTGAATATCGTTTAAAATTGATTAGTAAAGATGGTGATGTAGTATATAGCGAAATCAGGGTAGTAAAAAGCACCGGCGCAACAATCGATTTTACAATATTTCCAAACCCCGCAGTAAGAAACGCCAAAGTATATGTTGCAGACATCAGCCAGCCAACAAGTGTGCAGGTTT
>JAYWAU010000501.1:0-3165 GCA_043782265.1 Ferruginibacter sp.
GATAAGGAATATACGGTTCGGGGTTATTATAATGGCTTGGATTCTGTATCACTCTCCAAACTGGCAAGGGATATTGGTTTACTGATGCTGGAGAAAGACAAGAAACAAAAAAGCGAGGTCTTCAGCCAGATCATCGACCTCAGCTGGTTATGGCTCATCATTCTGTTACTGGTAACCTTTTTTGTATTGTATATGCGCAGCAGAAGAAAAATAAACGGGTAAACTGTTTATTGGTTTATTTGTTTAATAGTTTATTAGTCTTTGATTAAAAATGGATTACGAATGCGAATCAGGGGTTGAGGTATAGTAATGTTTTTCCTCTATCGTGTTATCTAATAATTTATTAACCCCGGCTTTTAAGCTGGGGATTAGTATGAGCCGGATGTTTTGGGCTTCAGCCCTGATTGTGTCTGAAATTAATGGTAAACCAATCATGGCTAAAGCCCTGTTTCGCTCTATTGATAGCCCCCGGCTTAAAAGCCGGGGTTAATTGAAAACAAGTGGTTTGCATCGCTTTTTGGTCAAGCATGTAAAAAATCGGCACGGCAAATTAATATACTTTTTAGTCATCAAATAAATGGTATTGATAATCGACCAAATTAAAAATTCAACCCTGTATTCGAATTACTAATAAACTACTAAACAAATAAACATGTTAGAAGCTTCTATAAACAAGAACGACAAAAAGGCAAAATGGCTGATAGGTATTTTTTCAGTAGTGGTATTTACGGCCATCGTATTGCTGAGCCGATTTAAACTGGAAGTTGACCTTGGATTTAATGTACATATTTTTGCAACCATCAATGCATTTATTAATTCTGCGATTGCCCTATTATTAGTGGCGGCTTTGATAGCAGTTAAGAATAGAAATTACCTGTTGCACAAAAAGTTGATGATGGGGGCATTGGTCTTATCTATCTTTTTTCTTGTTTCTTATATTGCGCATCACTTATTAGCCGGAGAGGCAAAGTTTGGGGATGCCAATCATGATGGCATTGTTTCTGATGACGAAAAATTACTGGTGGGTAATATCCGGATGGTCTATTATATTATTCTTGGTACACATATCATTCTGGCAGCGGTTATCCTTCCTTTTATTTTATTTACAGCTTACAGGGGACTAACTGCTGAATTTCCTTTACACAAAAAGATTGCACGTATTACCTGGCCTTTGTGGTTTTATGTAGCGGTAACGGGGCCTGTGGTGTATTGGATGATTAGCCCTTATTATAGGTAATTTGAAAATGTGGCAATTTGAAAATGTGAAAATTGGCAATTCCAATAATTTTCAAATTACCACATTTTCAAATTGATAATTCCTCCGCCGGATCCCAAAATTTTTTTTCAAAATCAACGATCATATCATCCACCACTTTTATTTTTTCTTTTTGTAATAATTCTTCCATTCTTGTGGGTGTACCAAAATGCATTTTACCTGAAAGCATGCCGTTTCGGTTTACTACGCGGTGAGCTGGGATATCTTTCAGTAAGTGTGCCCCATTCATGGCCCAGCCTACCATACGGGCACTCATTTTGGTGCCGAGGAATGCGGCAATAGCACCGTAGGAGGTTACGCGGCCGCGGGGAATTTGACGGGCAACATCGTATACCTGTTCAAAAAAACTACTGTCTTTTTTACCGCTGGGCAATACAGTTTTTATTTTTTCGGAAGATTTTTTAGCGGCCAAAGTAAGTGGTTTTGTACTGCCAATTTACTGATTAAATTTTGTAGCTGCTTTCTGTTTCAACAATTCAGTTCGCCGGGGTTCGGGAACAGCTTCCATTTGATAAGGGCAATGCCTGCACCCATAGCCACAGCAATGGCCTTTTTCGAGATGGTATTTTTCTGTGAGCACCATGTAACCATGCTCGTCGTGGTAATAATCAATTCCTTCAATCAGCGTCTGGCTCACGTAATAATTGTTTTAATATTTGATCTTTGGCTAATGGCAATTCTTTGTTGATCCGGAAACAGAGATAATGGATGCGGTTGCTTTGTGCAATATCCAATGCCTCGTAATGGGTTTTGATCAGCAATTCGGGTTTGCTCTCTGCCTGCGAATACACATTGTCTGTGTGTTCTAACAGTTCCAATTCAAATAAGTTGATAACGGCCAAAGTAAATTGATACAGGTCCGGACTATCTGTTTTTAAATGTACCAGCCCACCATCTTTCAATATTTTTTGGTACAACCGCAGAAACCGTGGATGTGTCAGGCGTTTTTTTGCCCTTGATCCCCTCAATTGCGGATCGGGAAATGTGATCCATATCTCAGCAACTTCTCCTGCAGCGAAATAGTCGGTAACCTTATCAATATGCGAACGGATAAAAGCCACATTGGTTAACCCTTCTTCCAAAGCAATGGTAGCACCACGCCAGATGCGGTTGCCTTTGATATCGATGCCGATAAAATTTCGGTTGGCATACATCCTTCCCAATCCCACCGCATATTCGCCCTTGCCACAGGCCAGTTCTAATGTGAGCGGATTTTCATTTTTGAAATGCGTATGCCATTTGCCCTGCATATCCTGCGGGTATTCAAGCACATTGCTGAAATGTTTGATGGCTTCGAAACGGATGAGTTTTTTTTGTCCCATGAGGCTGCAAATGTAAAGCACTCGGCGGCCATTTCAGCTTCTGTAGCCAAGTTGTCATCCACAAATTTCCCCGTAACCTCTTTTTTGGAAAAGCAGTTTGTATTGTATAAAAAATCGGGTTTTACAGGTATATTTAAGTCAACCCTTTTTCTTTATTTAAAAAGTATGTTATGAAACGGATCCTTTGCATCATTTCATTGTCTGTATGCGGCATAGCAGCACAGGCTCAGCCCATGAGCAGTGTCGCTATCGACAGCCTGGTAGAACGTTCTATGAAAGCATTTGATGTTCCCGGAATTTCTGTTGGAGTGATCAAAGATGGTAAACTCATCCATGCCAAAGGCTATGGCGTTCGCTCTTTGAACACCAACCAGAAAATGGATGAGAATACTTTGTTTGGAATCGCATCAAACAGCAAAGCCTTCACAGCTGCATCACTCGGGATTTTAGTGGATGAAGGAAAAATAAAATGGGATGATAAAGTACGTGAGTATATTCCTGAGTTCAAATTATACAATCCGTATGTAACAGAAGAATTTACCATTCGCGATTTGCTTACACACCGAA
>JAYWAU010000502.1:0-3165 GCA_043782265.1 Ferruginibacter sp.
TAAAACAGGAAAACAGGCTTTAATAGCCGTGTGTAACAAGTTACTAAAACAGGTATTTGCAGTGGTTAAAAACAACAGTTTGTATCAACCAAATTATTGTTCCGCCAAACCATAAAAAAGTTAGCTTTTTATTTGGTTTTTTACACAGTTCATGTTAGCTGCAGTGCTTCTTAAGGGAGGAAAGGTTAGTAGTTTGAATGGTAAAAACATTCCGTCTAACCTGTCTACAAATAATTAATGTTTAATTGTGTCTGCCTGGGCATGCTCTTGAGTTGATTCTTGTAAGAATACAACTTTCCATTTACTGTCTACTTTTCTGAATAGCATTGACATACCAAATGGTTCGTATCTCACTACCTGTCCATTTTTATAAGTTGCTACTAATGCGCCTGAATAGCTCCATAGAACATTGTCCGTACTTAAATAAGTGTATTTTTCTGTACCCTTTTCAATTATCTCACCACTGAGTGGTTCATAAAATTGGTGAACCATATTTTTATAAGCAGTCTTGTCATAAAATGCGCCTGATGTCTCCACATACATGAAGTCATTGCCAGCAAAAGAGAATGCTTCATATAATTTTGTTGTATCTACCTTGGCTGCTGCTTCATGAATCTGCGCAATTACAGGTTGAATTTCATTTTGTATTTTTTTCTTTTGCTCTTCACTTAATACGCCGTTTGGTTTTTGGTTGCAAGAGAATAGCATTATTGTAATTAGCAAAGGAGTTAGAATCTTCATATTATGGTTAATAGTTAGAGATTACAAAAATTAAGACCGTCAAACCGCATTGCAGCTAACTAGTTCATTCACGCAAGTCGTAAGTTTAAATATTTGTAAACGAATGTAAACATTTGTTGTTATCAAATATAATGAATGCATTACAACCAACATTTCTTCTACCGCTTCAATAAAAGCCCCACAAAAGAAAAAAAGGTACAAGAGTGCGATGCCAATGTAGTACCATAAAGCTTCCCGGCCCGGTCAATAATTTTCACTTAACTTTTATCAGCACCCAGCCAAAGATCAATTGGTTTTGCAACCACTGGTGTAAACGGCAATAGTATTTTTTTACCTGCTCCTGCAGATGCGTAGGCGGCGTATAAAATTTCCAATACGGCACGGCCATCTTCGCCGGTTACCAGGGGTTCTTTATTTTGCTGCACGCATTCAATAAAATGTTTTAGTTCGTGTGGGTAGCCCTGGTTAAAAACTTCTTCAAATACCGTAAAGCTCCAGCCGATGGTGGTGTCTGCTTTTTCCATGGCATAGCCGTAGCCGCTTTTGCTGTAAGAGATGGCTGCATTGCCCATAAACAAATCGGCATACACCACGCCACCGGTTCCATGTACTTCGCTTTTATCATCCATGCCACCATGTTTGGCCCAACTGTTTTCTGCAACGGCAGTCACCCCATTTTCAAACTCCAGTATCACCACCGAATTGTCTTCGCCTTTCGTGCGGCCACCGTGCAATACCGTCGACATGCTGGCATACACGCTTTTAACTTTGGCGTTGTTTAACATCCACCTAAACCAGGCCATGGCATGGCAGCCCATGTCCATTAAAACACCGCCGCCGGAAAGGTTGATATCATAAAACCAATCGGTGTGCGGACCAGAATGTTTTTCAGATTGCTTTAGCATGTAGATATCGCCGATGGCACCTTCTTTTACCATCTGCCGCACCCGTTCGTACTTAGGCGCAAAGCAAAGCTCTTCTGCATACATTAGTTTTACACCGGCTTTTTTGCAGGCCGCAATCATGGCGTCGGCTTCTTCAATGGTGATGGCCAATGGCTTTTCTATGATAATGTGTTTGCCTGCTGCCGCAGCTTTTAAGGTAGCAGTTGCATGCAGGTAATTGGGTAAACAAATGTCTACCACTTCGCAACCTGAGTGTTGAATGATGGTATCAATGTCATCATACCATTGCGGGATATGGTGCTTTTCTGCAAAAGCCATTGCCTTGTCGCCATTTCTTGCATACACGGCCACCACCTCTGCTTCGGGCACAAAGCGGTGATAACTTTCCATGTGAATATCTGTGATAAAGCCTGCTCCGAGGATGGCAACTTTAGTTCTTTGCATCGGTTGATTTTTTCAGGTTGAATGAATGAATGTACATGTCACCGGGTTTAAAATTAACAATATTTGGAAAGCCAAACATATTGTGGTGTTATTAATTAAGCAACTTCTTATCTTTAACCATATTTTTAATTAAGTGAATGGTTGCTGACCCACTTGCCAAAAAACTTCAATGAAACAATCAAATAATTACCTGTTGCCATTTATATTGGTGACCAGCTTATTTTTTTTCTGGGGATTTGTACACAACCTCGATCCCATTTTGATACCACATTGGCGGCGTGCTTTTAGCCTTACCACCTTGCAGGCTTCGCTGGTTGACTCTTCTGTGTTCATCGCTTATTTTATCATGGCGATTCCTGCGGGTATCATCATGAAAAAGTATGGCTACAAAACAGGCATCCTCATCGGGCTTGGCTTTTTTGCCGTAGGTTGTTTTTTGTTTGTGCCTGCCGCCAACACCATGCAGTATGCATTTTTTTTGGGGGCACTATTTATTGTGAGTTGCGGATTAACCATTTTGGAGACAGCCGCAAACCCTTATGCCACCATTTTGGGAGCACCGGAAACATCCACACAACGCTTAAACTTTGCACAATCGTTTAATGGGCTGGCTGCTTTTTTAGCACCCATTACCGGAGGTGCTTTTATCCTTTCATCAAATCCTGCTGACGAAGCCACGCTCGCTGCAATGAGTGAACAGGCAAGAACAGCCTACCTGCTTTCTGAAACAGCCACGGTTAAAATGCCTTATATCATTTTAGGTTTTGTAATACTGTTGGTAGCCGCCGTATTTTACTTTTTTAAATTGCCTGATAAAAAAGATGAAGATGAGGTGGAGAAAAAAGGCATCTTTCATTCGCTTAAACACAAGCATTTAAGCTGGGCAGTAGTTGCACAGTTTTTTTATGTGGGTGCACAGGTTTGTATACTTAGTTTTTTAATTCTGTTTGCAACAAAGGCTGCAGGTGTTAGCGAAAAAGAAGCTTCTTGGTATTCGGGTGCAGCAGGACTTGCTTTTATGGCAGGTCGTTTTTTAGGAACTTTTTTTATGAAATTTATCGCTCCGCCAACATTG
>JAYWAU010000503.1:0-3154 GCA_043782265.1 Ferruginibacter sp.
CTCATCAACTAATTCTTTATTTACTTCAGAAAAATTATTGACGAAGTTTAACGGGTTTTGTATTTCGTGTGCAATGCCCGCAGTAAGCTCACCAAGTGAAGCCATTTTTTCTGACTGGATGAGTTGTGATTGAGTAGATTTAAGTTCTTCAAGTGAGTGTGTTAATGCAATGGTTCTTTCCATGACCTGTTGTTCCAGCTTTTCGTTTTGAGAAGCGAGGATCAGCTGTTTCTCCTGTTCTTTTTTTAAATTATCCTGAGAGAGATTTTTTATTTCCACAAACTGCACTTCTAAGTTTTTACTTTTGCGAGCAAAATTTACAGAAACATAAAATGTGATCAAAATAAAATTTACTGTAAAAACTGTAAGAAGATTAAAAGAGTTTAAATTGAGATTGCTGTATAAAATAAGAATTCCAATAACATTAATTATCCCTGAATTTAAAGCAACAATTCCTATTATATAATTCCTTTGGCGAAACGCACATACACTCACGTAAAAAAAAGATGTCATAACAGCAATATGGAGCATAAAGTCCAACGCTAGTCCGGGATAAACAGGACCAAAAAAGAACAACATCAGCATATCAATTCCTAATCCGCAAAATATTATCAGAAGATAAATTGTTATTCTATGCAAAACAATCTGGGAGGTTATCGAAAGCATTAATGTTCCCAATACTACACCGTTCAAGTCCTGCATAAATGACAGCAAACTAAATTTGCTTATATCCAAACTGCCTTGAGAAAGCTGAATTTGCAGGATAGCACTGGTGACTTGGAAGAAGCAAAATGCACCAAATAAAAGATTTATTTTTTCTTTTGGAAAAAAGGCAAACAGTAACAGGAACAAAAGCGCAAGTACCAGGAACATGTAGGAGACTGGTGGCATGCCGCCGCCTTCTAAAATCGTTTTGTAAGAGGTTAAAGCATTATCCCAGGCATTTATGGTGAGAACTAAGGGTGATCTTTTCGCAGAGGCTCTCGTAAATAGCCATGTTTTAGTTGGTACATGGCTTACAAATCTTATAGCCATATTAAATTTTTTCCCGGTATTCACTGGCAAAAGAAAAGGTTTATTTGCAGGATTGAAACTTTTAAAGTTCACTGCGGATTTAATGAACCCGAATCGTTGAAAAAGTTTTCCATCCAAATACATTTCAGAAGCACCTAATTGTGACAGCTGGATAGCTAATTGGCTTTTTAAAAGTGAAGAATCTATTAAAAGATTTACCCGAAACCAACCTATATCTTTATTTTTTAGTTGAGGTAAATAAATATTGTAATCAGAAAGTGTAACAGATTGCCATTTACTATCATCCAGACCTGGTTTTGACCATTCAGGATTATCTCCGGCATGAAATTTCCATCCGCTGTTTAATACAATTCCATCCTCAGGTATTGAATTAACTATTTGTGTTTGTGAAAAAGTTGTAAAACGTGAAAGAATAATAATTATAATTAGAAAGCTTTTCATAATAAGAAAGTATTAGATAAATGAATTATAAATGTACTTCCTTTCCCATCTTTCGTCTCAACCTTAATTTCTCCGCCTTGAGCTTTGATAATATCATAAGCCAATGATAAACCCAATCCTGTTCCCTGCCCGGTTGGTTTGGTGGTAAAGAATGGTTGAAATATTTTTTCTTTTATTGATGCAGGAATTCCGTTGCCATTGTCGGTTACAGTAATTTCTATACTGTTATTTATTTTTTTTGTTTGTATGGAAACAATCGGCTTATAATTTTCTCCATCGGTTTTTTGTCTTTCGTTCACTGCATAAAAAGCATTGTTAATTAAGTTCAATAATACTCTTCCAATATCCTGAGGAACAACATTTATCTTTCCAGTACTCTCATCAAAGTCTGTTTTAAAATCTGCTTTAAAATTTTTGTCCTTTGCCCGCAGGCCATGATAGGAGAGACGTAGATATTCATCACACAAAGCATTAATGTCTGTTGGCTCCTTAACGCCTTCACTTTTTCTTGAATGTTGCAACATTCCTTTTACAATAGCATCTGCCCGTTTACCATGATGAATTATTTTTAGTTCATTCTCTCGTATATCATTGGCAATCTCTATCGCCTCTTGCTGATTGCCCATTACTAGTTGTTCCTTCATTTCTTCTATCAACTCAGTATTTACTTCACTAAAATTATTCACAAAGTTTAAAGGGTTTTGAATTTCATGGGCAATACCAGCGGTGAGCTCACCAAGGCTAGCCATTTTTTCTGATTGAATGAGTTGGGATTGCGTGGATTTAAGTTCAACTAAAGTTTCTTCAACATTTTTTTTCTGAACTTCAATCTCTTCTTTTTGTTTTTGCAATAACTCATTTGCTTTTTTGCGGTTGCGGTTATTTCGGTAGAGCAGGAATGCTATCAGCATGAAAACTCCAATGCCACTAAGCATTACATAGGTTCTGATTTTTGATTGCATTTGGATTTTTTCTTTTTCCAGTTCCTGCAGCCGCAATTGCTCATTAAATCCCGCAACCTGAAATTCTTGAAATTTTTTCTTTTCTACCTTGTCAAGATTGTCATTTAATACCGTAGCCAATTTTAGATAAGCAAAAGAACTGTCTGCTTTATTTAGGTCTCCATAATAATCTGAAATCATTCTATAAGCAATTGCTTTTGACCTTTCTTTCCCAACAAGATTAAAAGATTCAAGAGCTTTTTTGGCATGAAAAAGGGATGAATTTGTTTTGCTTAATGATTGGTAGAGGTTGGCTAATTGGAGGTGCGCATCTCCTTGTTGGGCAGGATTGTTTTGCTGCTCACTCACCCCGATGGCTTTTTCAAAGTTTTCTCTGGCCAGGTCAATATTTCCCATTTGCTGATAGATTTTACCAATATGTAAATACGCCGCTCCTTCATATTTTCTATCCTTAAATGGTATTACTGAATAATAGGACAATGCTTTGTGTTCAAAATAAAGAGCTGAATCAAATTTATTTAATTTGAAATAAGCATTGCCTATATCGGAATAAGTATAGGCCTGTAATAAAGTATCCTTAACAGATTCGAAAAGTCTTATTCCCTCATAGGCTTCAGTGATCTGTTTCCCATAGTTACCTGTATAACCATATAAATAGTCAAAAGCAGCATGAACATTACCTAACAGATCAATTCGGTATGATCGTGGCGTTTGTC
>JAYWAU010000504.1:0-8704 GCA_043782265.1 Ferruginibacter sp.
ACTTAAACTATAGAACCGTGCGTTTAAAGAGTCTTGAAATTAAAGGATTTAAAAGTTTTGCCGATAAGACCGTACTCCATTTTGATGAGGGTATTACCGGCGTTATCGGGCCCAACGGCTGTGGCAAAAGCAATATTATTGATAGCATTCGCTGGGTAATTGGGGAGCATAAAATTAGTAATCTGCGGAGTGAGAACCTGGAGAGCCTGGTGTTTAATGGCAGCAAAAGCCGGAGTGCCAGCGGATTGGCTGAAGTGAGTCTTACTTTTGAAAATACCAAAAACCTGTTGCCGACCGAATTTAATATGGTGACCGTTACCCGTAAATATTACAAAAACGGGGAGAGCGAATACCGCCTGAATGATGTGGCCTGCCGCCTGAAGGATATTCATAATTTGTTTATGGATACCGGCATTAGCACCGACAGTTATGCCATTATTGAACTGGGCATGGTGGATGATATTATCAAGGATAAAGAGAACAGTCGCCGCAAAATGCTGGAGCAGGCGGCGGGGATAACTATTTATAAAACCCGTAAAAAAGAAGCCAAATTAAAACTGGATGCTACGGAGCAGGATCTTGCCCGTATTGAAGATTTATTGTTTGAGATAAACAACCAGTTGAAAAGTTTAGAGAGCCAGGCCAAAAAAGCAGAGAAATATTTTGAGATAAAAAAGGAATACAAAGAGGTGAGCATTGAGCTGGCCAAGGCAGCGCTGGAAGGTTTCAACATTACCTACCGTGATCTTAACCACCAACAGCAAACGGAAGTGGACAAACGCATAGAACTGGAAGCAGCCATTGCATTGGAAGAGGCAGCGTTGGAACAGGAAAAACTGGGTTTTATTACGCAGGAAAAAAACTTGCAGGATTTACAGCATGCTTTTAATGACATGCTGGGTGCGGTGCGGAGCAAGGAAAGTGAAAAAAGTCTGGCGGCACAACGCTTACAATATTTAAGGGAAAGAGAGACCAGCCTGAATGATTTTTTACAAAAAGCAGGCGGACAGTTAAAGGGACTGGATGAAAGCATTCAGTTTACCAGTGTGCAGATAGGTGAAGATGAGCAGAAGCTGGAAGAACTGGAAGGCAGGCTGAATGAACTAAAAAATGCGGTAGAAGACAAACGGAAGATATTTGATGAAAAGCGCAGCAGCATTGATGCCCTGCGCAGGGAAAACCAAGCCATTCAGCGCAACCAGTTTGATGCTGAAAAGAAAGTAGCGGTAGCTGATGCCAGCATACAGAATGTGCAACGTACCATTGTGCAGATACAGGACGAAAAGGCGCAACGCCAAAGCCAGTTACAACAACTGGAGGCAGACAGAAAGGTGAAGGCAGATGAACTGGAGCAAAAGAAAGTTGACCTGCAGCAATTGCAGGATCACCACGAATTTACGAAGGAGCAGATATTTCAAACCCAGAGCATGCTGGAAAGTTTGCGTGCAGAACTGGCGGAAGAAAACAGAAAATTCGATAGCAAGAAAAATGAATACGCCCTGCTGAAAAGTTTGGTAGACAGCATGGAAGGTTACCCGGAGAGTGTAAAGTTCTTACACAAAAATCCCAACTGGAATCATGAAGCGCCTTTGTTGAGTGATATTATTTATGTGCAACCTGAATACAGGGCAGCGGTGGAAAATGTGCTGGAACCTTACCTGAATTATTACGTGGTAAATAATTTAGAAGAAGGATTAAAGGCGATCCATTTGCTGGATGATAATAAAAAAGGCAAGGCCAATTTCTTTTTGCAGGATAAGTTTACCGGTTTTGAAGAAGGCCACCAACCGGAAGGAACTATACCTGCGTTGAGTGTGGTGGAGATTGATGGCAAATACAACCATCTTGCAAAATACTTATTGGGCAATGTTTTTATTGCCGAAAATGAAGAAGCGTTGGCCAACAGCAATGGTGCTGTAGTACTGGAAAAAACAGGAAAATACGTAAAAGGAAAATACTCACTTACCGGCGGCAGTGTTGGTTTGTTTGAAGGAAAAAAGATTGGTCGTGCAAAGAATTTAGAGAAGCTGGTAGAAGAGATCAGTGCACAGGAAATAATTGTGAACGGATTAAAAGCAACGATTCAGGCCCGTCACAATGAAGTGATCGCATTTAATGAGCAGTTAAAAGAAAATGCCATTAAGCAAACACAACAGGATATCAACAACCTGACGAACCATGTGTTTAGTCTGCAAAATAAAATTGAGAATCTCCACCACCTGGAAGAGACCAGCAGCAAACGAATAGAAGATCTGCAAGAGCAATTAGAGGCCAATCATGATGCCATTGCAAGCACAAGGGAAGAGCTTGAAAAACTAAATACGCAGTTAGAAGAACTGGGCGATAAGATGCAGGTGGTAGAACAGGATTATGCATCGGCGGAACAGGAATATAATTTTGCAACAGCCACTTACAATGATGGCAACCTGCAATTTACCAGGCAGCAAAGTAAAGTAGTTAGTTTAAAGCAGGAGTTTGAGTTTAAGAGCAGGCAGTTGAACGATCTGAAAGTGCAGGTAGAAAGCAGCACGGTACAGTTAACAGAAGCCGCTGCCAGCATTGCAGAAACGGCCACCGTATTGGCCGGACTGGAAACACTGGTAGTTACCTTGTTGCTGAACAAAGATGTGGAAGAGAAGAAACTGAATGAGGCTGACCAGGCATATTACAACTTGCGGAATGCATTGGCTGCAAAAGAAAGCGAACTGCGCCACAAACAAAAATCGAAAGAAACGATCGATCACTTATTAAGCGAAATAAAAGATAAGTTGACTGAATTAAAACTGAAACTGGCAGGGATGAAGGAAAGGCTGCATGTAGAATTTAAGATTGACCTGGATGCGATTATTGATGAGCAACGTACAGGCGATGTGCCACTGGAAGACTTGCAGGAAAAGAATGACCGTATGCGGAAACGTTTGGAAAATATCGGTGAGATAAATCCGACAGCCAATGAAGCCAGCACGGAAATGAACAAGCCCTATGAGTTAAACAGGGAGCAGAAGAATGACCTGGTAACAGCGAAGGATAGCTTGATGCAAACCATTCAGGAAGTGGAAGCCACGGCCAACCAGCAGTTCCTGGATACGTTTAATAAAGTAAGGGAAAATTTCCAGAAAGTGTTCCAGGCATTGTTTACAGAAGATGATACTGCCGATATGGTATTGGTTGATCCAACCAATCTGGCAGAGACCGGAATTGATATTGTGGCCAAGCCAAAGGGCAAACGTCCTTCATCAATAGGCCAGTTGAGTGGTGGAGAAAAAACTTTGACCGCAACGGCTTTGTTGTTTGCGATCTATTTGATTAAGCCTGCACCTTTCTGTATTCTGGATGAGGTAGATGCACCGCTCGATGATGCCAACGTGGGGAAGTTTACCAAGATGATCAAGCAGTTTAGTGAGAACAGTCAGTTCATTATTGTTACCCACAACAAACAAACGATGAGTGCAGTGGATGTGATCTATGGCGTTACCATGCAGGAGCCGGGGGTTAGTAAGTTGGTGCCGGTGGATTTCAGGTCGTTGAATTAAAAGCACGAATTTTTAAGGCACGAATTACACGAATTGAAATACATTTTTGAACCCGGCATTTGCCGGGTTTTTTGTTTGTGTGGTTTGATTGATTATTTTATGGGGCTGGATTGTAGAATTTTTGACACAGTATTGTATGAATTATTGGTGCAATTAGTTTTTATATAAGGATAATAATATTGGCAGACAGATTGCATTTATAGATATTGAAATCATTATTAAACTCTTAAAATTATTATCATGGAAGGACAAGCAATTATCATCACATTAATTTTAGGTGCCTTAGCCGGATGGCTAGGCGGACAATTATTTAAAGGTAGCGGTCTTGGATTGCTCGGCAATATTGTAGTAGGTATTTTGGGTGGCTTTGTTGGCTATTGGTTATTTGGTTTGTTGCACATTAGTTTAGGTACCGGCTGGTTAGGGTATATTTTAACCGCTGGTATTGGGGCCTGTGTTTTACTAACAGTACTTAATTTGCTGATTCCACGACGGATTTAATTTTTGCCTGAAATTTATTTAAAAGACACTTTATAAGGAAGTGTCTTTTTTTATTTAAAAAGCTTTTGTAAAAGTAAGATGATGGGAAGTTTTCCCTTCGGGAAATAAAATAAGCGTGCTTATTTCCCTTTAATGGGAATGTTTGTAGATGTTTTGACACGTTTTTTAATCATTTGTTGTTGAATGGGCTGAAACTGTGGCTGGTTTAAGTTGGCAGGCAGATTGCATTTATTAAAACAGAATTATCATTTATTTATTCTTTAAATACAACTATCATGGAACTTCTTGCAATTATAATTACACTTATTTATGGCGCTATAGCCGGTTGGTTATTGCAGTCTTTTAAAAATAATAATTTCGGATTAACCGGCAGCGTAATAGTAGGTGTCATCGGTGGGTTTATCGCTTACTGCCTGCTTTTTAAAATGGGTATTAATGCGGCTGGCGGCTGGTTGGGCTACATTTTAGGTGCTGGCTTTGGGGCCTTAACTTTAGTATCCTTCCTCAATCTGTTTATTCCCAGGCGAATTTAATGTCATCATAAAAATTATTAAAAAGATACCTTCATAAAGAGGTATCTTTTTTTGTTTGTAAAAGTTTTAAATTTATAAAAATATTTTTATGACCAACATTGAAGTAGTCAAACAAAAAATTATCAACCTTGTAATGGCTATGGACAATGAGCAGGCACTGGAAGTATTGCATGATGTGATAGGGAAATTTAGTAACCCTTCTTCCGTGGTAGAAGATGAATTGACGGATGAAGAATGGGACGAAATAGAAAATGATATGAAGGAAATTGAGGAGGACGAAAGTAAAAGGCAGGAAGAAGTTGTTGAACATTTAAAACAATGGAAAAGCGGGAAGTAGATTTTCACACAAAGGAAACAAAGAATACAAAGGACACGATGCACATTTTCAAGTTACTTTTATTTTTTTCTTTGTGACCTTTTTATTCGCAGCGTTCGTTGTGAGAAAAAGACTTTGTATGAAATACTTTATTTTTGAAACATGTCTGCAGAAAAAATTTTAAGCGATTGGAAAAAGAAGCTCTTTAAACCCGTGTATTGGTTAGAAGGCGAAGAAGATTATTACATAGATAAAGTAGTGAATTATGCAGAACACAGTATTTTGTCAGAGAGTGAAGCAAGTTTTAACCTGTCTGTTTTTTATGGCAAAGATGCCAGTTGGAGCGATGTAGTGAATGCGTGTATGCGATACCCAATGTTTGCAGAAAAGCAGGTAGTGCTGCTGAAAGAAGCCCAGCAAATGAAAGACATTGATAAGCTGGAAAATTACATAGAACATCCCTTAACCTCCACTATTTTTGTAGTGAGTTACAAAGAAAAAACACTCGACAAACGCACCAAACTTTATAAAACAATTAAGAAAGATGGCGAGGTTTTTACCTCTGAAAAAATAAAAGAATACAAACTGGTAGATTGGGTAACCGATTATGTGCAGTCGCAGGATTTCAGCATGTCGCAAAAAGGAGTATTGTTGCTGGTAGACCATCTTGGCAACGATTTGAATCGCATTGTACATGAGTTGGAAAAAATTACCGTAAACCTTGGCCAGCGCAAAACCATCACAGAAGATGACATCGAAAAATATGTAGGTGTAAGCAAAGAATACAACGCCTTTGAACTACAGGCTGCCATGAGTAAAAAAGACCTGGCAAAAGCTATTAAAATAATCCAGTATTTTGAGGGTAATCCCAAAGCGGCACCTATACAATTGGTGTTGCCTGCACTGTATGGTTTCTTTAGCAAGCTGTATATTATTTTCGGTATGGCTGATAAAAGTGAAGCGGCGGTTAAACCTTTTTTTTACAACAATCCCTATGCGGCAAAAGAAGCCCTTGCCACTGCAAAAATGTATGGCTACGAAGGTGTGGAAAGGGCGCTGCTGTTATTGCACGAATACAATTTAAAAAGTGTAGGTGTTAATGATAGCGGCACTTCCGATGGTAGTTTGCTGAAGGAGATGGTGGTGAAGATGATGGGGTAGGGATGAGGTTTGATACCAACACGGATGGAGCAGATGAATACTGATAAAACTGGTTTACCATTTGTTTTTTATAAAATCCGCAAGATCCTTATCAATCAGCGTCATCAGCGAATCTATCAACGCAAGGCATGCAATGCTGCCAGTTTATCCTTTGCCAACTGTTCCTTCAATGCATTTAACCCATTAAATTTTACTTCGCTGCGCAGGTGTTTTTTTAAAGTGATGGTAAGTGTTTCGCCATAAATATCCTGGTCAAAATTAAAAATATTTACTTCAATTACCCTGGTGGTTCCATCAACTGTTGGGCGAACTCCAATGTTCATCATACCACCCAAATTTTTAATTTTTAATTTTTCATTTTTAATTAATACAGCGTACACCCCATTGCCCGGCACCAGTTTATTTTCATCCGATATTTGTAAGTTGGCTGTTGGGTAGCCAATGGTACGGCCAAGTTTATTGCCTCGTATTACCTTACCGCTAAAGAAATAATCATACCCCAAACAATTACGGGCAGTTTCAATATCGCCCTGCAAAATGGCTTCTCTTATTTTGGTAGAGCTAATGGTAACATCCTGCAACATGTACACCGGTATTTCCTTCACCAGGTAATTATACTCCGGCGCTTTTGCCTCCAGTAGTTTGTAATCGCCAATGCGGCCTTTGCCAAAGCGATGATCGTAACCGATGATGATGGTATGCGGATGAAAAGTATTTACCAAAAAATCGCTGATGTATGCTTCCGCAGGTTGATTGGCAAATGCTTCTGTAAAAGGGATCACTACTAAATGATCAATATTGGCTTTTCGCAGTAACGCAATTTTTTCTTCCAGTGTATTGATTAAAAAAATGGGCGACTTCTCCCTGGCTACAATCTGCCTTGGGTGTGGATCAAAAGTAATGATAACCGTTTCGCCATTTACTTTAGCTGCTTCGCTTTGCATCAGCTCAATAATCTTACTGTGGCCATTGTGCAGACCGTCAAAAGTGCCGATGGTAATCACGGCATTACGGAAAGCAGGTAGATGTTGTATATCGAAGTGGACTTTCATTTTTTAGTGGTGCAAAACTACCTGAAAATTTATTAATGGAAAATTGGTGATTGAAATTTAGTTTTGCGGTTCAATTATTTTTATGAGTCTTTACAGTAAAAGAGGGGTTTCTGCACAGAAAGAAGAAGTACATGCTGCTACGAAGCACCTTGACCAGGGATTGTTTGCCAATGCGTTTTGTAAAATTTATCCTGATTATTTAGGAGGAGATGATGATTATGTAAGTGTAATGCATGCAGATGGAGCAGGTACCAAAAGCATCCTTGCCTATTTGTATTGGAAAGAAACCGGTGATATCAGTGTATGGAAAGGCATTGCACAGGATGCGATTGTAATGAATTTAGATGATTTGCTATGTGTTGGTGTATATGATAATATTGTATTTAATTCTACTATTGACCGCAACAAAACCATTATCCCCGGCGAAGTATTGTCGCAAGTGATCAATGGCTCTCAGCAACTGTTTGATGAATTAAAAAACTTTGGCGTACACATTCATTACCTCGGCGGCGAAACGGCCGATGTGGGCGATGTGGTGCGTACCATTGCGGTTAACGGCACCATGACCTGTCGGTTTCCTAAAAGCAAAGTAATCAGCAATGATAAAATAAAAGCAGGCGATGTAATTGTGGGCCTTGCCAGTTATGGTCAGGCAACTTACGAAACGGAATACAACAGCGGTATAGGAAGCAATGGGTTAACAAGTGCCAGGCATGATGTGTTGAGTAAATTTTATGCAGATAATTATAAAGAGAGTTACAACAATAGTCTGGATGAAGCGGTAGTGTATATTGGCAAATACAAATTATCAGATAGCATCACATTCACCATTGGCAACTCACCACTCACCACTACCATTGGTAAACTGATTTTATCGCCCACAAGAACGTATGCTCCGGTATTAAAAATATTGCTGGAAAATAAGTTTGATAAAATTCATGGTCTGATACATTGCAGTGGCGGCGGTCAAACCAAATGCATGAAATATTTGCCGGGCAATTTTAAAATTGTAAAAGATAATTTATTTGAAGCACCCGAAATTTTCAAACTTATTCAAAAAAGCAGCGGCAGTAATAACAAAGAAATGTACGAGGTATTTAACATGGGTTGCAGACTGGAAATTTATTGTGCCGCAGAAGATGCTGAAATGATGATATCGGCTGCCAACACCTTTAATATTGATGCACAGATCATCGGCAGGGTAGAGGCGAATGATAAGAAGGAATTAGTGATTCAATTGAAAGACGAAGAGATTATTTATTAAAATTTATTGAATAAAAAATGGGTGACATCTTTTAGAGGTGCCACCCATTTTTTTAGTTTTACAGATTCGTAATTACTGTGCTTCGAGTACAAAAGTGATAGGTTGTTTTTTATAGGCTGTAACGTTACGTCCATTTTGAAGAGCAGGCACCCAGCTGGGTCCTTTCTTTATTAACGCCACGGCTGCTGAATCCATGCCATATCCATGTTTTGTTTCTGCCTGAACATCGCTAATGCTTCCATCTTTATTTACAATAAATTTTACAATTACTTTATAGGTACCTTCAGGAGCACCATTATCAACAGGAATACCTGGGTTTAGATTTTTTTCAAGATAATGTCTCC
>JAYWAU010000505.1:0-8703 GCA_043782265.1 Ferruginibacter sp.
CATTGATACTTTACCGCATGGCACAGGAAGTGCTTAACAATATGGTAAAGCACAGTAAAGCCAAACACATCAACATTTTGCTACAGGTTAATGAAAATGTATTTATATTAGCATTCAGTGATGATGGAATTGGTTTTAATGCGGAGGAAAAAGCTACAGCATCAGGCGCAGGGCTTCGCAACCTGCAAAGCCGGGCACTCCTTATTAATGCACAATTACATATTGAAAGCTTACCTGGAAATGGCACAACAATAACCATTGGATTGCCTTTATTACTAAAACCCCTTTATGCCAGGTAAACAAACAATGCGCTTAGCATTAGTAGATGACCATACGCTTTTTCGCAAAGGGCTTATCAACCTGATTGAGTTGGTTTGCAGCGATTGCGACATTCTTTTTGAAGCAGATAACGGCTTTGATCTTCAACAAAAAATAACCAAAGAAAACGAACCGGACATTTTACTGCTGGATGTTAACATGCCAAAAATGGATGGCTTTGCAACGGTGCAATGGCTTACAGAAAATTTTCCGCTTGTAAAAATACTGGTAGTAAGTATGGTTGAAAAAGAAGAGAGCATTGTGCGTATGCTTAAGTTGGGTGTTAAAGGTTATTTAAGCAAAGATGTAGAACCGCAAGTGCTGGGTGAAGCGCTGAACGCTATTATGAATAAAGGGTTTTATTACACTGATTTTATTACCGGTAAATTAGTGCATGCGCTTAACAGTAATAACAATCCCGATAAAGTAAAAACAGATGCTATGCGACTGATGAACGATCGTGAAAAGGATTTTTTACAGCTTGCTTGCAGCGAACTTACCTACAATGAAATTGCTGGCAAAATGTTTGTTAGTCCTAAAACCATTGATGGATACCGCAATGCCCTGTTTGAAAAATTTAATGTAAAAAGCCGGGTTGGGTTGGTATTGTTTGCTATAAAAAACGAATTGGTAGTATTGTAAAATATAGCTTCGCCAATACGCTCGGGTAATTTTAAATAAAGAGTGACCAACTGCCGGTGGCCACTCTTTTAGGGATACAGTAATTTATAAAAGGGTAAGTAGATGAACTGTTGTCACAGGGAAATATGCTTATTTATATTTTGCATAGCCGGTTTACACAGACTATATTGCTTTTTAAAAATAAGGGATGCCAACCTGTAAAAAGGTTGGCATCCCGTGCGCTCTGCTACCCGCTTATTGGTGGCAAAGACGCTCCGGGGGCATGCCGCTAATTGCGGTAAAAGCTACCTGCAACTATTTCGAATACCACTTTGGTTAATATGTTTAATAAGGATGTTGCAAAAACCCGGTATAAAACGTTGCTGCCCGGTGTGCAACCATAACTTATCTTATAAGAACTTTCTTTTTATTGCTATCTTGAACCACTTATCTTTTCACTATGCTTAACGGGGTTGCAATAATCAGATACAAAAATGCACCATTAACCTAATTATAAAAAGGGTGTTTTAACGGTAAATTAAAAGGTGAAAACACCGCAAAAAAATGAAGAGAAAATGAGGGCATTTAAGTTTATAGAGAGGATATTTGTTAACAATCTTAATTTTTCAATTTAAAAAATATACTATGTCAAGAATTTCTACGGAGCATGCAAAAAGGCTCATTAAAAATTATGCAGATAATAAGGTAGGTAAAGTGCTTGCAGCCGATGATTCAAACGGGGTATGGTTTCCAAAAGAACTTCTCCTTGATCTTTTAAACAAACCGGTACAAGGCGTAGAACCCAATGGACTAAGGTTTTATTTTGGCGCTTATGAAACAGTAAAATCTGATTTTTCACCAAAGTACGCTGAAGAAGAAAATAAAATTACGTTGGTCATATTGCCTACAAGCGGTACCGACGAAAATGGAAATGTTGTTAAACATCCTTTTAGAACGAACCCGCAGGAGATAATTTCTTTTGATCTTTTGGATAAATCCGGCACTGAACAGGAAGCTGAAGCAAATTTATCAGCGGCCAACGACGGGCAACATAGCCCACCGCCACCCAAAATGTTATAAGCACTATCAATAAGTTTGCTATATAAATATTTAACCAACATAACACCCTTTTATACCCAACGTGCTTTTAGATATACTATACATAGGATTGATTTTAATAGTGTTTATAATTGGCTTGGTTTTTACAAAAAAATCAAGCCAATTTAGTTATAAACTATTGCTGCTTTTTCTGATTGTCACTTTTTTGAATGAATCAATCTGCTATTATATAAAAAACACCCTGCATGGATCTAATAATATTTTTTACAATTGCTATTATTATTTCCGGTTTCCTATTATAGGCTTTATGTTTTTAAATTTATTTTCCTCTAAGTTTCAAAAGCGGATTATTTATTTGTTCCTTATTTTTTCTTTTCTCTTATTTTTTATAAATAATTTTTATCTCTACGGATTCTATTTGCTACATTCAAATTATCAAGCTGCGGGCAGTATATTCGTTATTGCCCTCAGTTTAATTCATTTTTATAATATCCTGCAAAATACCAACAAAAAAAATCCACTTATAACGCCTTTTTTTTGGGTTGCAACAGGCTTTTTTTTCTATTTTTTGTGTACACTTCCTTTTTTAGGTATATTGAATTTTTTACTTAAAAATGAGATTGTTTTTGTAGGACAATATTTGATTATAGTAAAATCGCTCAGTCTTCTTTTGTATTCATCAATTGGAATTGATTTTTATATTCAATGGAAATATCAGAAACCGGAACTTTAATAATAATAATAACCTGCCTTTTTTTATTAATGGGCTTATTTGTGTTAAGCTTTTTTTTGGTGTACAGAAAAAATCAAAATGCCAAAGAAAGCCAGATTGAAAACCTTAACCAGGCTTTGCTACATACGCAAATAGAAATTCAGGAACAAACACTTAAAACGATTGCGCAGGAAATACATGATAACATTGGGCAGGCACTCAGCCTTGCCAAACTTAACCTCAATACTTTTCCTGCAATTTCAGACGCTGCCATCCAAACCAAACTGGATGATACCAAAGAGTTGATAAGTAAAGCCATTGTTGATTTACGGGATCTTAGCCGCAGTATGCACGGAGATAAAATTAATGACCTTGGACTTGAAGAAGCCATCGCAGGCGAATTGAAAATTTTAAAGAATACCGGGCAGTTTTCTACCAACCTGCAAATTACCGGAAATACTTACAGGCTGCAACCGCAAAAAGAAATGATTCTTTTTCGTATGGTGCAGGAGGCTCTTAACAATGCCATTAAACATTCAAAAGCAACAAATATTGAAGTACAGCTGGAGTACAATGACAGTTACTTTAGATTAGGTATTGTTGATGATGGTATTGGCTTTAATCCTGCATTACTGGAATCTGCTAAAACAGGCATTGGGTTAAAAAGCATGCAAAACAGGGCCGCATTAATTGGTGGTATTTTTTCTGTAGTTTCGGGCATAACAACGGGCACCGTCATTACTATTAAACTAAATAACATCGAACTGCTTGTTTAAAATGCGCAACGAAAAAACCATAAATTATTAAGTGTGATGGCAAATATTGTGTTAACAGATGACCATGTTTTACTTCGCAGCGGACTGGCAACATTAATAAAAAATCTGGGTCATAAGGTATTGTTTGAAGCTGATAATGGCAGGCATTTTATACAACAACTAAATGCTGATAATATGCCTGATATTGTGCTGATGGATATCAATATGCCCCAAATGGATGGCTATGATACCTGCCAATGGTTAAAGGAACAACATCCTTTAGTAAAAGTGATGGCACTTAGTATGTACGATAATGACAGTGCTATTATCCGTATGTTGCGGAGTGGTGCTAAAGGCTATATTTTAAAAGATAGTCACCCTGTTGAATTACAGAATGCAATTGAAGCCTTAATGAATAATGGGTTTTATTATTCCGATGTTGTAAATGGTAAACTTATTTATGCCATTAATAAAATGGATAATGGAGACAAAGACGTATACACTTTAATTCAGTTAACTGAAAGGGAGAAAACATTTTTAAAATACGCCTGTACAGAATTAACGTATAAAGAAATTGCTGATAAAATGTTTGTTAGCCCCCGCACAATTGATGGTTATCGTGATGACCTATTTGAAAAGCTGCAACAAAAAACAAGGGTAGGGCTTGTGGTATATGCCATCAAAAATGGCATTGTTACTTTTCAGTAAACTTGCAACTCCTTACATTGTTTCTTCTAAATCTTTGTGCCTTGGGCGCCACCAGATATAATAATACCCCAGTATCATTATACCAATTACAAAAGGGATAATGGCTAAATGCTTAAACGTGTAATGGCCAAATAATATGTTGGTATCAAAATGTAAAAATTCGCTTATCATCCAGTAAGAGTTGGCCGTTATCCAAACAACAATGGCAACGTTATTGCATACTTCGCTCATAAACTGGCGGGTTCTAAAGGCAATTACAATGGCGATAATAAGCGTGGGGAAAATCATAGCAATACCCAATGGCCGCCACACCATGCACCAGCTAATGTCTTTGAGCAACCAGAAAACGATGTGCAGGTTTTCCATTTTTCGGTACCGTATCGGAATAGCGTAAACTTCGTTGCTCATGCAGTTTTTATTTAGAACTGCGAATATATATTATTGTAGTAAAATGAAATACAGTGCACACTAAATGCTTTTTTTAACTTGTGATTTGCTGGTTTTATTTGCCTTGGTGAAAAATAAATCCAACAAAAAAAGCCTGTCGAATTATATTCAACAGGCTTTTTAATATTTTTATTAAAAGGTTATCACTTATTTAGCTGCAAGCGCATTCACTTTTTTGGCCAGCTTACTTTTTAAGTTAGCAGCTTTATTTTTGTGAATGGTACCACGTTTTGCTAATTTATCAATCATAGCTGAAACAGTTGGTAATTTTTCTGCGGCTCCTTCTTTGTTATCTATTGCCTTGATGTCACGTATTGCGTTACGGGTAGTTTTACCATAATAACGGTTGCGCTCATTGCGTTTTGTGCTTTGACGGACATCTTTCTTGGTTGCTGCGTGATTTGCCATTTTAAATCTATTTTTGGGCTGCAAAGATAGGGGGATAAAACAAGAAATGAACATTCACCCTGAAGGAATTTTAAAAATCAGCCCATTTAATCCCTTCTTTATTAAATGCAGCTACAAATTTAAGTTATGAACAGGGGTATTTTATTATTATTACACATAATTTCTTTGGTATTACTTGGTTTTGGGCTGGTACTGGATATGCTTAAAATTGATGTTACAGCTAACTTTTTTATTGACATCAATCTTTTTAATGAAAAAAGAAGTGTACTGGGTACCTTACAAACACTTTGGGAGAGTAGCAATTATCTGCCCTTTTTATTAATCTTTTTATTTGGAATAATAGTGCCTTTAGTTAAATCGGCTATTATTTTTTATATCTTATTAGCTAAGAATGTTGCTGATAAATGGCTGCAACTGGTAATCAAAATAAGTAAATGGGCCATGGCAGATGTATTTGCCATCAGTATATTTATTGCCTTTCTGGGTGCAAGAGCTATGAGAAATACCACCGCTTTTCTTGAGCCGGGCTTTTACTATTTTACAGCCTACGTTTTATTTAGTTTGGTGCTTGCTGGTTTATTAAAAATTTCATCCAAAATCACACCGCCACTTAATGCATAAATGACCGATATTTGCATTCCTAAATTTCGACTACTACAACAACCAATTTTTTATATAAAATGAAGGATTTCCAGTACATAACGAATGCTCACCCTGCCTACATTGAAAATTTATACAATGATTTTGTAAAAGATCCGGAAAGTGTGGATGCAGATTTACGAAAATTTTTTGAAGGATTTGATTTTGCAGTCAGTAATGGCGAGAGTAGTAAACTAAATGGAGCTTCAGCACCTATAGCCTCTGTTCCTGTTATTGACTGGATGAGCGAAATCAGGGTATACCGTATTATTCTTGGGTATAGAAATAAAGGGCATTTATTGGCAGATACTAATCCCATCCGCCCCCGCAAAGACCGTGGAGCTAATATCGAATTGGCATTTTACGGTTTATCAGAGGCTGATCTTGATAAAACATTTAATGCAGGCAACCTGATTGGTTTGGGCACTACCCCCTTAAGGAACATAGTTGCACACCTTGAAAAATGCTATTCCGGTCACTTAGGAATTGAATTTAAATATATCAGCGATCAAAAAAAAGTTGACTGGCTTACAAAGGCAGTAGAAAAAACGATGCTGGAACCTGTAGCGTTACCTCAGAAAAAGAGAATTCTGCAAAAACTAAATGAAGGAGTAATGTTTGAGAAGTTTTTGCATACAAAATATATAGGGCAAAAACGGTTTAGCCTGGAAGGCGGTGAAACAACCATTGCAGCATTGGACGCCATCATAAATTCGTCGGCAGAAGAAGGCGTACAGGAAGTGGTAATAGGGATGGCACATAGGGGAAGATTAAATGTGCTGGCAAACATTTTGGGCAAAACCTACGAACAAATATTTAGTGAATTTGAAGGAAAGAGTACACCGGATACCACAATGGGTAGCGGGGATGTAAAATACCATTTAGGATTTAGTAGTTTTTTAGATACGGCAAATGGTAAAAAAATCCATTTAAAATTATGCCCGAACCCCTCTCATCTTGAAGCGGTTGATCCTGTGGTAATAGGATTTTCGAGAAGCAAGGCAGATGTTTTATACAACAGCGATTACGATAAAATATTGCCCATTCTTATACATGGGGATGCATCTGTTGCAGGCCAGGGTATAGTTTACGAAGTGTTGCAAATGAGTGGTTTAAAAGGGTATTATACCGGCGGTACCATTCATTTTGTAATCAACAATCAAATTGGATTTACTACCGATTTTGAAGATGCCCGTACTGCTGATTATTGTACTTCGGTAGCTGCGATGGTGCAGGCTCCTGTACTGCATGTAAATGGCGATGATGCAGAAGCTGTTGTAAAAGCAAGCGAAATTGCTACCCGCTACCGACAGGAATTTAACAGCGATATTTTCATTGATATGGTGTGTTACCGTAAGCACGGTCATAACGAAGGCGATGAACCAAAGTTTACACAACCACAATTATATGCCCTTATTGATAAGCACCTTAACCCAAGAGAAGTGTATACCCAATATCTTATCCAGAATGGCGAAGCTGATGCCCAGGCATTGGCAAAGGAAATGGAACAGCAGTTTTTGAACGACCTGCAGGAAAGGTTGGATGAAGTTAAGCAAAACCCATTGCCTTATACTTATCAACAGCCAGAAATTGCGTGGAAAGCCATGCGTAAAGCAACTCCTGACGATTTTATAACATCGCCGGTAACTGGTATTTCCACCAGTACTTTTAAATCATTGTTTGAGGGGTTAATGAAATGGCCTGCAGATTTTAAGCCTTTGCGAAAAGTTGAAAAACTGCTGCAGGATAAAATTAAACTTTTTAACGACGAACAAAAAATAGATTGGGCAACAGGTGAGCTGATGGCTTACGGTAGTTTATTAATAGAAGGAAAAGATGTTCGTATGAGCGGACAGGATGTGAAGCGGGGAACATTCAGCCACCGGCATGCTGTTCTTTATGATGAAAATAATAATGCAGAATATAACCGGCTGGACCATTTTACTGAAATGCAGGCACCGTTTCGCATTTACAATTCTTTGCTGAGCGAATATGCAGTGTTGGGTTTTGAATACGGTTACTCCATGGCAAATCCTAATGCCCTTGTTATTTGGGAAGCACAATTTGGAGATTTTTGTAATGGAGCACAAACAATGATTGACCAGTTTATTGTAGCCGCAGAAACCAAGTGGCAACGTATGAATGGTGTGGTAATGTTGTTGCCACATGGCTATGAAGGGCAGGGCCCGGAACATAGCAGTGCCAGAATGGAAAGGTTTTTACAAATGTGTGCCGAACTTAATATTGTAATTACCAATATTACTACCTCAGCCAATTTTTTTCATGCACTACGGAGGCAACTGACCTGGCCGTTTAGAAAAGCCCTGGTTAATTTTGCCCCTAAAGCAAACCTTCGCCATCCCGGGAGTTATAGCTTGGCAAGTGAATTTACAGAAGGCAGATTTAAAGAAGTAATGGATGATACTTTTGTAAAGGATGCTGCCGATGTGAAAAAGGTATTGTTCTGTAGCGGTAAAATTTATTTTGACCTTGCAGAAAGGCAATTAAAAGATAATAGAAATGATGTAGCTATTGTAAGGGTAGAGCAAATTTATCCTTTGCCACAAAATCAATTGGATGAATTGTATAAAAAATACAGCAAAGCTATCTGGCATTGGGTGCAGGAAGAACCTATAAATATGGGTGCAGCAAGCTTTTTAAGAATGAACTTAAAGAATATCAATTTCTATATTATCAGTCGTAGCCAGAGTGCCTCCACTGCTACAGGATATGCAAAAATTCATGGAAAAGAACAGGCAGAAATAATTGATATGGCTTTTTCTATTTAATACTTTACCAATTAATATTTTTTATAAAGCCGGTTTAATTACCGGCTTTTATAGTTTAGTTATTATTTGCTATTATGTCCATAATGGAATTATAGCTTTTATTTTATTATGAAGTTTTTCGAAAGATTGACAAACAAAAAAGCCCTGCTAAATAGACTGAACCCAAAAGGTTAGACAAATTTAAAATTAATTTTGATAATGATGAGCTCGATATTGTATCGGGCTCATTGCTTTTAGAATTAGTTTT
>JAYWAU010000506.1:0-8694 GCA_043782265.1 Ferruginibacter sp.
CGTAAATCCGAAAGGCAAAATTTTGGATTGCACTTACATAGGTGACAATTCATATGCAGACATGGCTTTATTCAATACAAATTTTGTGTTTCTTGATGCAGAAAGATGGGGCCCTAGAGAGATTTATTACAAAAAAGAAAAGCGAGCATACAATACGAAACTTGGCATTCAAGGGGAATTAACTCCTGCATATATAGCTAACTCAATTTCTATAAATGAACAAATTGGAGTAAATGGATTAAAACATAAAGATTTAGAAAATTCAACTGAATTATATGAAAATTTGAATTCTTGGATGTCTGAAATTTTTGGGTTGTCTCTTAAAACTAAAGTAACAGAATTAGACGAATCCAGAATTAAATTACTTTATAGTATTGAAGGAACTAAGGGTAAAAATTATTCAGCGTTACAGGTAGGTTTTGGCTTAACTTTCAGTTTGCCAATTGTTCTAGCTGTGCTTACAGCAAAAAAAGGAGACTTATTACTAATTGAAAACCCTGAAGCTCATTTACATCCGGCTGCGCAATCAAAACTTGGAAAATTTTTAGCAATGGCTGCTCAAAATGAAATTCAAATAATAACAGAAACCCACAGTGAACATATAATTAATGGCGTTAGACTATCAGTTGTTAAAGGTGATATTGAATCCAAAAATGTTTTAATAAATTATTTTTCTAAAAATACAAAGGATGTGTCCCACGAAATTGTAATAAAACAAATAGGTGTACAAAACGACGGTGATTTAAGTGAATGGCCTTTAGATTTCTTTGACCAAGCTGAACAAGATTTTGTCCAAATGTTAAGATTGAAAACAGGAAAATGAAAGCAAACTTATTATTCCTAAAATCATCGTTATCAAATTTTAATAATCTTGAGCAGTATTATTCTTCATTAGAAAAATTGGTTTTAGCTAGAGAATTAGCACTTCAAAAAGGAGATAGAGTATATAAACCCGGTGGATGGGATAATACTATTTTAAATGAAATTATAGAAACCCTTGATAGAAGTGATCGGAAACTAGTTCCTAAAATTATTCAAGGTTTGAGTTTTCTTTTCAATAGTAAAACTATTGCTCTTTCAGCAGCCCCAGATTCAATAGAAGATTTAAACCTTTTATTGAATGATAGGCCTAATGGGTTTTTAGGAATATTTTTTAATAATGCCCAAACCTATTTTATTAAGAATACAAATGACTGGTATTCATTTCATCATTACAAATTGATTGAGACACCGCCAACAATTAATGAGTTTTGTATTTCTCTAGCCCCGTATTTTGAAAAATTACATTTTAATAATCTATCAATCCCTAATTATTTAAATACATTGTTCGCTGGTTCTCATCTTCCCGTCATGGAAACTATAATGCATCATTTAATTGCTCTTGAAAATAAATTCTATGATATATTTAAAGAATACAGGGCAGAAGGTGTTCCAAAGGTATGTGCCAGATTTCAAGCAGAAATGGATGGGAACCCTATCCCATTTGGATGTTCAACTGATCACGATGGAATTGATTCATTGGAAATAGAATTTGTAGATGAAAATACCGATATTATTAAATCAATTTATTGCGATCCACATACCAAAATTTGGGATTATTTAGAAGAAAATTTCGTGGGTCATCATGGAGATAGAATTTATTTTTCTCAACCATTGGATGACTTTCTTCCTGGAAAGATTTTAATAGGCCGAATTGGTTGTCATAATTAATTACTCCAAACTCAATCTCCTTGACAGAGCCGTATCTATATTAACGTCAGCTTCAATAAAAGCCCCCCAATTATATACGGAACCAGTGTGCGACGCAACAATCATAAATAGCAGGAAGTCAGCCCCGGGGTCAAAAAAGTTGCTCGCAATAAATAATTGTAAGCGTTGCTGCATTATTTTTACCAACCACATGCACGTAGCGCAACCAACATACAACGCAACCGAAATTATTTTTGAAGGGTTTCAAATTGCAGCATTAACACATGCTTTTATTTTAGCCAACAGCACGGCCATGCCGGATACAGGCTCGGGGCGTTTCTTTGCTGTGCACCCGGATATGATTGGGCTGAATGTGGGGAGTTTTAGCAACCCCGGTGGCGGACTGTTATTTCCTCCCGTGCTGGTGCAATACAAAGAAGACAAATTAATACTGGCTTGTGGTTGTAATTCAGAAGGCAACAAATTGTGCAATCACCAGGCACAGGTGCTGTACAACATTATGGAGCGGCAAGACCTGCGCATTTTTTTTGATACGGCTTTGCGCCACCAACAAATAAAGGTGGTGGCACAACACTATGGCCTGCAAAACGAACCCAACCCCGATGAACATTTTGAACTGAGCTGGAACAACAAAGTAGTCAACATTACACCAAGGCTTAAAAGCCTGCAACCAATTAACGAAGCGACACTGCACCAACTGGCGGTGGACCTGTTGCCCACCACCAACGCCCCTGCCCTAACACCCAACACAGCGGGCAGCACAAGGGTGCTGGTATTGAGCGAACACAAATATTACCAGCACTTACAGGCAGGCCTGTACGAGGCTGCCACAGGTGCAGGTGGCAAAATAAAAAATCCATTAACGCTGTTGGAGGTGGCCGAACTGGCATGGCAAACCAATGAAGTGGCGGCCGTAAAATTTTATACCGGCATTGCAGCCTTCATTAACAACCACCACAAAGCCCCCGTGGCGGCAGACCTGCAGGCATTGCGTGCCATAGTGCACAACCCGTTGGGGCTGGCTGCTTTTTATCATAAGCCCGAGGTGTCTGAAAATATTATTCCCGCCAGTTTGATGCCCGTACAACTGGCGCTGCTGCAAACTGGTTTGCAACTACAGGTGTACCTGAAGGACGACTTTTACGAGATCAGCGGTCAGCTGCTGATAGGTGATAAAATCTATGAACTCCATAACCTGTCAGTAAAGTATGGCTATTTTATTTTGGCAGAAAATACACTGCACCTGGTGGGCAACATGGACCTGCTGCGGGTGATGACGTATTTTAAAAAGCACAACAATATGGTGGTGCTGCACCAGTCGAAATTTGAGGAGTTTAGAAAAAAAATCCTGGCAAGGCTGGAAGACAGCATTCGCATTAACTACGCCTGGCTGGTGGCAGCCACCAAAGAGCAACTGGAAGAAAATGGTTTTGATGCACCGCCGCAACAACTGATTTATTTAACCGATGCCGGTGTGCATGTAATGATAAGCCCCGTGATGCGCTATGGCGAAGTGGAAGTGAGTGTGCTGAGCAAACGGCAACTGTATGCAAGGGATCAAAAAGACAAGGCATTTATTGTTGACCGGGATGAAGTGGCGGAAAATAATTTTACGGCATTGCTGCTAAAACAACATCCTGACTTTGAAGAACAGTTGCACCAGCAGGCTTTTTATTTAACCAAAAAACAGTTCCTGGACGAGGCATGGTTTTTAGATGCCTTTGAAGAATGGGAAGGGCAACAAATAAAAATACTGGGCTTTAATGAAATAGAAAAGAACAAGCTGAACCCCAACAAGGGCAGGGTTTCTGTAAAAGTAACCAGCGGCCTCGATTGGTTTAATACCGATTTGGAAGTGCGTTATGGCGGACAAAAAGCAAGCCTGCGGCAATTGCATAAATCATTAAAGAATGGGAGCAAATATGTTACGCTGGATGATGGCACACTGGGCATGTTGCCGGTGGAGTGGATAAAAAAGATGGCAGCGTATTTTGAAGCAGGAGAAATGAAGGAGGAAAAGATTCGTACCCCGTTCATCAACTTCAGCACCGTGCAGGCTTTGTACGAAAGGGAAATGCTGAGCGATGAAGTGCAGCAGCAAATTGAATTGTACGGCAGCAAACTGGCTGGCTTTGAAAACATAGAAACCGTGCCTTCACCAACAGGCTTACACGCAGAACTTCGTCACTACCAGCAACAGGGATTAAACTGGTTAAACTTTTTGGATGAGTTTGGTTTTGGTGGTTGCCTTGCTGATGATATGGGCCTTGGCAAAACCATACAGGTAATTGCTTTTATGTTATTGCTTCGCCAAAAGCGTGGACCACAAACGCATTTGGTGGTGGTGCCAACCTCCATCATTTTTAACTGGCAACAAGAACTGGAGAAATTTGCTCCTTCATTAAAAGTGCTCACCATTCATGGTGCCAACAGGGTAAAGAACAATCACAGCTTTAAAGAATACGATGTTGTGCTGACTAGTTATGGCATGTTGCTATCGAACATTCATTTTATGAAGAGCTTTCACTTTAGTTATATTTTTTTAGATGAATCACAAGCTATAAAAAATCCTGATTCGCAACGTTACAAAGCATGCAGGTTGTTGCAATCGAAAAACAAGATTGTATTAACAGGTACACCCATTGAAAACAATACATTTGATTTGTATGGACAGTTAAGTTTTGCCTGTCCGGGTTTGTTGGGCAACCAGCAATATTTTAAAGACATCTACTCGCAGCCCATTGATAAGTTTGGTGATACCAAACGTGCCATTGAATTGCAACAAAAGGTAAACCCTTTTATTTTGCGTCGTACCAAAAAGCAGGTTGCCACCGAGTTACCAGAGAAAACAGAAATGATCATTTACTGCGAAATGGGCATTGAGCAACGTAAAGTGTATGATGCGTACGAAAAAGAATTCCGCAATTATTTGTTGCACCAACCCGAAGAAGATCTGCCAAGAGAAAGCATGCATGTGTTGCAGGGCCTTACCAAACTACGGCAAATATGCAACTCCCCTGCCCTGTTAAAAGACGATGCGTTTTATGGTGATACAGCTGCTAAAATAGAAGTGCTGGTAGAACAGATAGAAAGCAAACACCGGCACCATAAGATACTCGTGTTCTCACAATTTGTGGGCATGCTGGAGTTGATAAGAAAAGAACTGGCGGCCAAATATATTCCGTTTGAATGGCTGACCGGACAAACAAAAGACAGGGCCGCTGCGGTGAATAATTTTCAAAACAATGATGAGATAAGAGTTTTTTTAATCAGCCTGAAAGCCGGTGGCACCGGGCTTAATTTAACAGAGGCAGATTATGTTTACTTAGTTGATCCATGGTGGAACCCTGCGGTAGAAAACCAGGCCATTGACCGCTGCTACCGCATCGGACAGGAAAAACATGTAGTAGCCGTGCGCCTGATTTGCCCGGATACGATTGAAGAAAAGATCATGAAAATGCAGGCGAATAAAAAAGAGTTGGTGAGTGATTTGATAAAGACGGATGTGGGTATTTTGAAACGGTTGGGTAAAGCAGATTTGATGGGGCTTGTGGCTGCCCCGGTTCAATAAAGAACAAATGAAGATGTAGGAAAATAAATGCAGGTAATTTTTGAAGTACCGCTTCCTCTCACTTCAAAAGATTCTGCCTCATTGATAACTGGTAGCATTTGTCTTGTATCTGGTCAAAAAAAGTATTTAAGTCAAGCTCTTCTTGTATACGCTACACCCTTATGGGTAGACAGTTTAATTGTTCCTGATAAAAGTATGTAAGCCTTATCAGTACTGCATTCTGTACAAAAAATATTTTTTATAAATAATTATTTTAAACTGTTGCATTTAGCATACAAATGCTATATCTTGACATTGTTATATATGCATACCTTCTCGCTTCCCTGATAATCATTCTGTACGTTTTTAATTATTCACGTTTGGTAACTCTAAACTAATTTAACTATGCAACCAGAATTTTTATTGCCAAAAAAGTCTTCACTGCAGCAACATCTAAAATCATGTTTGCTTGCAATTTTTATCCTTGTATCTATGTGTACACCCATCTTTGCTCAGCGAAAATCTTTATGGTCGGATGTTGCGGAAACACAAATAAGGGTAGCACAGGGAGCCCGTACAATTGTGCCCCGTGTGTACAGAACGCTTGCACTAAATCAGTCAGCGATGAAAAATTTGTTGAAGTCGCTTCCCATGGAAAGTAATGTGTCGATCCGGAATTCAAACAGCATTATCAGTCTGCCAATGCCGGACGGATCTTATCAAAGTTTCAGGGTAGTAGAATCACCTGTTATGGAGCCGGCGCTTATGAAGAAATATCCTGAAATAAAAACCTACTCGGGGCAGGGAATAGAAGACCCTGCTGCAACGGTGCGGTTTGACTGGACACCCAAAGGATTTCATGCGATGGTACTATCACCAAAAGGTACAGTATTCATTGACCCTTACAGCAAAGGGGATGTAGGGCATTACATAAGTTATTATAAAAAAGATTTTGTACCCGCCGGCCGTAAGAATTTTTCCGAAGGCGCAACTGGTGAGGAGTTATTAAAGCTGCAGTCTGCTCCGGTAAAAGCTGCGCCAAATTACACAGGCAAAGAACTTGTTTCTTCCGGAACACAATTGCACACGTACAGGCTTGCTTTGGCTGCAGATCATAATTACAGTGCTTTTCAGGGCGGTACCAAAGCCCTCACCCTGGCTGCAATGGTTACCACTATGAACCGGGTAAATGGTGTGTATGAAAAAGAAGTGTCCGTGCACATGAATATTATTGCGGGAGATGATGCGCTTATTTATCTTACTGCCGCAGGTGATCCCTATACAGCAACAGGTGCATGTGATCTTCGTCCGCAAAACCAGGCTAATATTGATGCCGTTACAGGAAGTGCTAATTATGATATTGGCCATTTGTTTGC
The DNA here is from genome assembly GCA_043782265.1 of Ferruginibacter sp. Taxonomy (GTDB): domain Bacteria; phylum Bacteroidota; class Bacteroidia; order Chitinophagales; family Chitinophagaceae; genus Ferruginibacter. The sequence goes on from JAYWAU010000506.1 coordinate 6,637, forward strand.
CATGAGTTCAGGAGGTTGTGCAGTAAACAATTCTGTTTGCAATAACGCTCTAAAGGCATACGGAGTAACTGGTAATAACAGCCCTGTTGGAGATCCTTTTGATATAGATTATGTAGCACATGAAATGGGGCACCAGTTTAATTGTCCACATACCTGGAATGGTACACAGGGCGCATGTAAGCCTGGACAATATGCGGCAGGCTCGGCCTATGAACCCGGCAGCGGTACTACCATTATGAGCTATGCCGGTATTTGCGGCACCGATAACCTGCAGCCGCACAGTGATGCTTTTTTTGCGTCTAAAAGTTTTGATGATATTGTTACCTATACGTCTTCGGGTACTGCCAGTACTTGCTGCGTTACTACAGCTACAGGTAATAATGCGCCCACTGTAAATGCCGGACCGGGTGGATTTACGATTCCTAAAAATACACCTTTCACGTTAACTGGTTCAGGTACTGATCCCGATGGAGACCCCCTTACTTTTGAATATGAAGAATTTGATCTCGGGCCGGCAGGTGCACCCAATTCGCCCAGCGGCAATGCGCCCATATTCAGGTTTTTTCCGCCGGGGAATTCTCCTACCCGTACTTTTCCAAAATTGTCAGACATCCTAAACAACACGCAAACGTTTGGTGAAATATTGCCCGGGTACACACGTGCTTTAAACTTTAGGTTAACCGCACGTGATAACAGGGCCGGTGGTGGAGGCGTTGCGTATGCCTCCGTATCTTTTAACGTAGACGGTGCCTCAGGACCATTTGTAGTTACTGCACCAAATACGGCTGAGAGCTGGTGTCCCGGTACACATACTGTTACCTGGGATGTGGCCAATACCAATGTGGCTCCTGTAAATGTTGCCAATGTAAAAATCTCTCTGTCCACAGACGGCGGCAGCACTTTTCCAACTGTACTGATTGCAAGCACACCCAATAATGGCTCCGCTTCAGTTACCATTCCATGTACGGCCAGTAATCAGGCCCGTATAAAAATAGAAGCTATTGGAAATGTTTTCTTCGATATTTCGAACACCAATTTTACCATGGGTGATAATATACCACCCACCTTTACTACTCCACCTAATGTGACTATTTTTAAGGATGCCAACTGTAATTATACATCGCCGGTTGCCATAACAGGCGATGTTACCGATGAGGCAGATAACTGTGACGTTACGCTGAATGCCACTTTCACTGATGTTGTGGCTGCGGGCAGTTGTGAAGGAGAATTAATTATTACAAGAAAATGGACACTCACCGATGATTGCGGTAACACCACTATCCATAACCAAACCATTACGGTAACCGACCACACCCCACCTACGTTTACAGCACCAGCTGATATTACTGTTTATAAAGATGCTAACTGCAATCAGAATGTTTCTGTAGGCGTAACGGGTGATGTAACAGATGAAGCCGACAATTGCGACCATACATTGAACGCTGTTTTTACAGATGGTGCACCGGTGAAAGGCAGTTGCGTGGGCAATGAAACCATTACAAGAAAATGGACGCTGACAGATGATTGCGGAAATACAACTACTCACGACCAGGTTATTAAAGTACTTGATAAAATTCCTCCGGTGATTGCTAATATTACTGCCACACCTGCATCATTATGGCCTCCTGATCATAAAATGTATAAGGTGAAGATTGGTTACACCGATCTTGACAACTGTTCTCCTCCTGCAAAAGTAACTGCTGTGCTGACTGTAGCGAGCAACGAACCCATTAACGGCACAGGTGATGGTGACACTGCTCCTGACTGGATTATACAGGATAATCACCTGATATCACTTCGTGCCGAAAGAGCCGGAAATGGCAAAGGACGGATCTATACCATTTTTATTACAGCTACCGATGATTGTGGTAATAAGAGTTTGGATTCAACGCATGTGATAGTAAGGCATGATAGCGGTTTACAGGTAATTAGAACTTTGCCGGTAGAGGGTGATGTAACCAGGCTTGAAGCAAAAATATTTCCGAATCCCAGCAACGGTGTTTTCAGTATAGTTGTAAAAAGTAACAATCTTACTGAGAAAATTTTTATGAAGATAAC
>JAYWAU010000507.1:0-3135 GCA_043782265.1 Ferruginibacter sp.
TTACAAAAAGGGTAAATCATTTTTTCTCAATACCAATGGAATAGCCAGGATGGTAATAGAATCGGCGGAATTACAGCTGGCAAAACCGCTTATAAAAAGAGAAATGGAGATGGGTAAAACACTTCTTTGCATTCATATTATTGAAGCAAGCTATCATGAGTTTTCAGTTGAGGCTGGAGATAGTTTTCTACAGAAAGTTAAGCAATCAATATCCTCCTTATTTGCAGAAAGCAATCAATATACTTATTTTAGGTTTAAAGATCATCAGCATTTCGCATGAGGTAATATAAAGCAGGTACTGAAAAATTATCCTATCACCAGCCAATTTTTTTTTGTAGAAGAATTTCCCCTCTCTTACTTTAAGTTGGGTAACAATTTCAATACTGTTTTAAAGTAGAACCCTTTGTCCCCTGGTAAATATTTTTACATGCTGTATCAACGAATCTCTCCTCTACTATATCTTATTTTAATTGTTTCAATGAATAGCCAATATTTTAAGTAACAATTTGCTGAAACTCCGTTGCTCAAATATTCTAGAGAATAGTTGCTCCTCTTACCGGTTAATAAAATAATAACATACTTTACTTGCATTTATAAATTTTACGCTTTACTATTGTACCTCAATGCTATTATTCAATCTCCCTTGATGTACTCCCTTCTTCTTCTCTAGCCAATCAGCAAATAGCAGTCAGCAATTATTTATTTTATCAATCTTGTGTATGAACGAAAACTCTTTGCTCGCAATCCTTGCGAGGCTGTGTGGCGACATCACTACAACCGAAAATCAGGATACCAATGCCGTATTACAATTACAGCAGGCGGTAGCAGCTGCCATTATCAATGAACCTGCCTTATCTTTTTTTGGCCCCTTTCAGTTTGAACAGGTTGATAATTTTACAACACATCATTTAGGTGTTGATGACATGCAGCACTTAACAAATGTGTTACAGGGCGTACAGGAAAACCAGCAGGTTATAGATTCTACTGTAAGAATATTCCGAAGGCAGGTGCCGTTTATTAGTAGCCAGATTGCCGGTAGTGTGCCACCGTGGGGCAGGGGAGCCAGTATTATAAATACACTGGGTCCATTTACCAACAGGGATGGCCGCAGATTTTGGTTTGATATTTATCGGGTGATTCCTGTGGTACAAGTTTGGCTGCAAGGTGCTGCACAACCTTTTATGCTGCTGCCATTAGAGGTTAGAAATCTCCTCCTTATCAGGGGCCCGCTCAGCTACAATATTCCTAAAGGTAGTGTTTGGCTGCATGCAGATTTTTTTGCCACCACAGCACCGGATAATTTGTTTTGCGGATTAACTATTGCAGGTGGTACTTTAAATTTAACGGGTCCGGTAACCGTTAATGCAGCCAATCAGCTTATCATACCAAATGGGGTGGAAGCCGCTGTGCATTTAAATTTGGAACAAAAAACCAGTACAGTTATTTCTCCTGACGATAATGGTATTGATTGTACCGAAGCAACAATCGAACTCCCCAAAACATTCAACTTCAGCATCAATCACACAGGCCAGTCGATGGAAGCCGGGCCGGCAAGCTGGAACCTTTATGGACAGGCGGTAGATTTTGTTTTTGATAACACAAAGCCCATGCGCTGGAGCCCGGAGATTAACCGTATTGTGATTCCATACAAAGCAGATGTGACAGAGATGGAGGTACTGCAATGCAAAAGCCCTGTTTGCGAAGTGAGTGGCAAGGCTGCCATTTTTGAAAGTTTATGGGGATTGAATGCTGCGGTAATTAATGTGAGTGCTCCTTTGCAGGCAGATGGCACAGGTGCAATGGGAATGGTTATTCTGCAAGGTATTGAAGTAAGCTGGCTTGGATTGAAAGATACCAACCTCTTTGAAAAAAGCTTCACACAATTAAAAAATGCTTTGGTGATGTTGATGCCCGGGCGTATCAATATTGCTACATTGTTTGCATCCAATACAAACGGCAAGCAACGGTATAATTGCTGGCAGGAGACAGTGAATGGTATTGAAAAACCAATGCAGTACATCGACCTGCAATACACAAAACATTTTTTCTTTTTTTACGACAGTTTGCAAAAAGGAACAGAAACTGTGGCGGCTCAGGCCAATTGTTTTAACAGCATAGATAAACCCGTGCAGGTAAATGGCATTCCGTTTAAAGTTGAGAGTTTGCAAACCATTTTTACATTAAGCATCAGCAAGGACCTGCAAATGGTATTATTGTATGATGACAATATTATAAAAGATAATTTTTTAAAAACCTACAAACCAGTAGCTGGAGCAGGCCCGGTTATTACATTTGAAAGCACTGCCATTGCATTAAACAATGCATTGCTTACAGTAAGCCCGGTGTACAGCATGTTGTTGTATGGAGATATTAAAACAGCAGATACTTTTGACAAATGTCTGCTTATTTATTCTTTTGGATTGCTACAGTATTTACCCACCTTGCCTGATCCTTATGCTGCCAATGTTTCGTTATTGAAAAGAAGATTTAGCAGGTCTGCAATGGCAAACTTTGCAAATAATCCAAACGAGGCAAACAAACACAACATTGTAGAAATAAATGCCCTGCTGGTTTGTATAATGAATTGGCAAAACCTTGACAAGCCTTTAGTTAATTTCTTTTTGGGAGATAAACCAGCCAGCGCAGCAGTAAATTCATTTACAAATGTTCAATCAGTTATTAGCATTAAGGATATACAAAACCAGGAAATAATAAATGCTTCAGTACGAAATAACCTAACATCAACCCTGGCAAAACAAAATAATAACTGGCGTTCAGCAAATGACGATATCGAAGCATCCACTGCAATGCTGAACAATGATATGCAGGCAATGATGCAGATGCATGATGGTCTTTCGCAGGGAAATATAACGCCTTTCCGAAACGCTTTTACATTGCTGGATGTAAGTACCAATGCTGATTTGATGGGAGTAACACTTGGCTTTTCAAACGACCGTTTTGTTTTTGAAAGAACACATGCCGTACTGGATGATACAACCAGCAACGCGATCAGTATTATTGGAATGGACGTACATGCCAGCAGCAGGCTGGTGCAGCTATATGCCTTGCCGCAGATAAGTTGGGAGCCGGTGATAAATATTACAAAAGAGATCACCAATATTGCAAAAGATCCTT
>JAYWAU010000508.1:0-3134 GCA_043782265.1 Ferruginibacter sp.
ACAAAGTATAAGTTTTTAGATAACAGGGCAGTATATTTTACTGATAAAAAAGGTTTGCTGGATTTGATAATTTTGGATGGCTTTTAATTTTCGTAGAGTAGTAACAAATGGCAACAGGACGGAGTCCTGCGCCTGATGGGCTATTCAATCTTCTAATAATCGGTTCTGGCATACTTCTACTCAATCTGAACCTTATAGAATGAATGTACAACAAGGTCAAGTCATCCCACAAACGTTAAAAAACTAACCTGTAATGAAACAAGTATGTATTTATTTATTGTTCATCACTTGGCTATTCTCATGTAATTATAATCGGGAATTTATTAAGGTATTTATTGAAAATAGTAGTGATGTCAAGCCTGTTGTTAATATTGAAATATACTCTAACAATAAATTGTACAGAAAAGAAGTAATCAATAAATCTAATACTACAAACTTCACAGAATTTACTATTGATAATATCCCGGATTCTTTATTTTTAAAGTTCATCCTTTTGGAAACAAAAGAAGAGACAATTTGTATGGTTTTAAAAAAAGATATTCATAAAGGATATGCTTCCGTCCATGTTAATTTTAGTGAAGTATTATTTAAACGAGGTGATATGTACAAGTCAATTAAATTGGATAAAGATTCTATTGTAAAAAGAATCTTTTATAGCGAAGTGATGTACTAAGCATACTAATAATTGAGATAAAAAAATTCTATCTCCATCTGGCGCAGGACTCTGTCCTGCTGCCTGTCGTTACTACTGCTTTAATAAAAAAGAAGTAAGCAACCATTATTTTAAAATATATTGTAAGGTTTAGTATAAAAATCAGATGAGTAGTAAATATAAATTTACTGATAAAGAAGGCATTTGTTCATTCCGCTCCGGGTCTCCCATCTAATTTCTGCCCCTCTATAAATTAAAAGTTTCCCAGGCGGGTTTCTACGCAGCGTATTTTGTGTGCTGGCCGTAGAACCCGCCGCTACTCAGCAGGGGCATGAATTAAAAACAGCATAAGCCAGCCACACAAAAAACATTTATCTTCATTGTATGCCAGTAAAACGGAAGATACCATACAATAGCGGAAATTTCTTTACTAATAGCGCCGAGTCCCACGGCTTTGCTGCAAGGCTCATTGTGGAGACTCGGCTGGGAACTTTTAAATTTACAGGGGAGACCCGGAGCGGAATAAAAAACAGTAAAAAAAGAAAGCACATTGGGCTTACCACATTGTTTACAGCAGTGCAAAGGCAGCCTGCTGAGTAGCGGTGGGTTCTACGGCAACCACACAAGCCCTGCGTAGAAACCCGCCTGGGAACTTTTAATTTATATAGTGGCAGCAATTGGATAGAACACCTGGAGCGGAATTAAATCAGTTGGATTGTTTTTAAAAAAGGTAGTTGTGCATCAGCCACCCATGTTGGTGGCTGTGCTTCTATTTTGGTCTGTAATGATGTACTGATTCACCTACGATTTTCCATTGTCCATTTATTTTTTCTAACATTCGCATTTCATAAGAATATGATTTTGTCCCGTCAGTTGCAGTTGTTTGTTGGTCATGGCTTGACCATGCACTATTTCCATTTACACTGATTTTATAGTTTGTGTTTACTGATACACTTTTGTCGCCCATAATGTCAGGGGTAGGATTTATTATTATGTTTGGCGAAATATCAAGAGTAAGCCCGTCTGCTGTCGAAACTAAAATCCTTGTATAGGGTTGAATGTGCCAACAAGCTGCATGTCCTTTAATATCGCCAAGTCGCCATGTTGTAGTTTCTCTTTCAATGACAGCTTTGATAGCCGATGTTTCATCTGTTTTTTTATTACAACTAAATAAAACGATGCTTACAATTAAAAAAGTTAAAAAGGACTGTCTCATTTTTTGATTAATGTTAGTTTAGATGAAGGTTAAGCCATAATTACCACATATCTGTGCAACCTTTGAAAAGTCTGGCGGACCTGCTGGAAGTTGACTTAGTTCTTCAAACATATTTTCAAGTCCTGCTGGTGTAATGGTCGCAGTTGTCTTTGCATTTTTTGTACCAATCACTTTGAAGGAATGAGGAACATTTCTTGGCAAGAAAATAATGTCTCCACTTTTCAGTATTGTTGTTTGTTCACCTACTTCAAATTCGACTTCACCTTCTAAAATGGTGAATAGTTCATCTTCATTTATATGAATATGTTTTGGGATTGAGGCATTAGGTGGATTATCTTGCACAATAATTGCAAATTGTCCATTGGTGTCTTGTCCTGATAACTTGACGATTTGATTGTCGCCTAAAACATTTAATTGTTTACCTTCTGTTTGCCTAACAATTTTCTCTTTCATGGTTTTATTTTAAGTAAGTAAATGGTGTCCAACAGCATAGCAGCCAACTCTCAAATATACACCACAACCATTACTCCAAAAACAGTAAAAACAGAAAGCACAATCGCAGTTACTGCATTGTTTTACAGCAGTACAAAGGCAGCCTCCCGAGTAGCGGTGGGTTCTAAGGCAACCACACAAGCCCTGCGTAGAAACCCGCCTGGGAACTTTTAATTTATACACTGGCAGTAATTGGATGAAAGAGTCGGAGCGGAATGAAATACCTGCCTTACTTTTATAAAATACCAACCGTACTATTGATAAATACCATCCTAACAATTGGTAAATACCATCCTGCCAGGCCTGGCAATTCTATTTTTAAATTCATAATTATAATTATGAATTCATCACTTTACTCTGGCAAACAAAATCTGTTTTGGGCAGATTAGTTTTACTGATAGCATCAAACCCTCCGGCTACCTCGGTAAAGTTTCTGTAGCCACGGGCCTGTAATACAGATGCTGCCATCATGCTGCGGTAACCTCCTGCACAATGTAAAAAGAAGTGCTCTTCCGGGTTTATATCTTTTATCCATTCATTAACAGCAGCTAACGGCCTGTTGTACGCTTCATCAACATGCTCTGCCGCATACTCAGTTTCTGTACGAACATCTATTACTTTATCTTCACCGATTGTTACTTCTTTTGCAAATTGCTCAGCGGTTATCCTGTCCACGACATCTGCTTCTTTACCAGCCGCCAGCCAGGCTGCAAAGCCGCCTTTTAAATGCCCCATTATATTATCAAAACCTACACGGCTTAAACGGGTTACTGT
>JAYWAU010000509.1:0-8642 GCA_043782265.1 Ferruginibacter sp.
ACGGGCATTGCGCTGGCAATTGGTGTGATTGTAGATAACGGTATTATCATGAGTGAGAATGCATACCGTCATTTATCCGACTGGCAAAATAGTCACAACCCTAAACCGTAAATCATGAGAAAGTTATTAAATAAAATTAAAGGGCAAAATGACTACTACCGCATACCGGAACCAGAACGGATGAGCCTGATTGAAAAAGCCTGTAACCAGGTATCAAGAGGCGTGTTCTTTTCTACCATCATCATCATCGCTTCTTTTTTGCCGGTGTTTTTATTAACCGGCCAGGAAGGAAAATTGTTTCACCCGCTGGCATACACTAAAACATTTATCATGATGGTAGATGCCCTGCTGGTGATCACATTGGCACCGGTGCTGATTTCATTTTTTATGAAAGGCAGGTTCAGACCTGAATCAAAAAATCCTATTAACAGGGCGCTGGAAAAAATATATGAACCGCTTATCCGCACCTGCATCAAATGGAGAAAAACAACGCTGGCCATTAATATCATCGCCCTGGCAATCAGTATTCCGATGCTGTTTAGTTTAGGCCGGGAATTTATGCCGCCGCTGGATGAAGGCTCCATTCTTTTTATGCCGGTTACTTTGCCGGATGTATCCAACAGTGAGGCAAAAAGAATTTTACAGGTGCAGGATAAACTGATTAAGTCGATACCGGAAGTGAAAAATGTGTTGGGTAAAGCCGGCAGGGCCAATACGGCAACGGACAATTCTCCCATTAGCATGATTGAAACAATTGTACTGTTGAAACCACAAAGCGAATGGAGGAAAAATCTTACTAAAAATGACATCATCAATGAACTAAATGCCAAGCTGCAAATTCCGGGAGTTACCAATGGATGGACACAGCCCATCATCAACCGTATCAATATGCTTTCAACAGGTATCCGTACAGATGTAGGTTTAAAAGTGTACGGGCAAAACCTGGATACCATCTACTCTTTTTCAGAAAAAATAAAAAAGCAGCTTGAAGGAATTAGTGGCGTAAAAGATTTGTATGTTGAACCCATCACCGGGGGAAAATATATTGACATCTCCGTTAAGAGAGATGAAATAAGCCGCTATGGTTTGAGCGTGGATGATGTAAACAGTGTGGTGGAAATTGCATTGGGAGGAATGAAGCTAACCACCACCGTGGAGGGGCGCCAAAGGTTTTCTGTTAACGCCAGGTTTGGCCAGGATTTTAGAAACAATATCAGTGCGCTAAAACAACTGCAGGTGCAAACCATGCAGTATGGTCCCATACCATTGGATGCAATAGCGGATGTACAAATTACAGAAGGTCCGCCAATGATCAATTCAGAAAATGCCCTGCTGAGAGGTACTGTTTTGTTCAATGTAAGAGAAAGAGATTTGGGTAGCACGGTAAATGAAACAAAAGAAAAATTGAACAGCCTGCTCACCAAATTACCCAAGGGTTATTTTATGGAATGGAGCGGACAGTATGAAAATCTCATCAGGAGCGAAAGAACACTCAAGATGATTTTGCCGGTGGTGTTGCTCATTATTTTTCTATCCATGTATTTCGCTTTTCATTCTGCAAGAGAAGCCATCCTTAGTTTGGTATCCATTCCATTTGCATTGATCGGTGGTGCTTTTATGATTTATTTCTGGGGCGTGAATTTATCTGTTGCTGTGGCAGTTGGCTTTATCGCCTTGTTTGGCCTGGCGGTGGAAACCGGTGTGGTGATGGTTATATACCTCAACGATGCCATGCAGCAGTTGGTGGAGAAAAAGGGAAATTCAAAAGAAACGATTACAAAAGAAGACCTGCGGGAATATGTAATTGCAGGTGCGGCAAAAAGGTTGAGACCGAAACTGATGACGGTATGCGTTTCATTATTTGCATTAATCCCAATACTCTGGAGCCATGGTGTTGGAAGCGATGTAATGAAACCAATTGTACTGCCAATGGTAGGAGGGGTTCTCACTTCAGCAACGCATATTCTATTGGTAACGCCACTTATCTTTTTAATGTCGAAAGAATATGAATTACGTAAGCATGGAAAAATTGATGTGCTTGAAACGAAGCATTGATGTTGGGGAGTGAGGGGTGAATGGTGAGTGGTCAATGGTGAATAGTGAATGGTGAATTGTTAATTGTTAAAGGGGGTGGGACTAAAATGAACAGGTTGCACCCGCTTAAAAAAGGGTAAAGAAAATTAAATTATTAAGTATGAAACGAATGATCATCATGGTGGGGCTGACGTGTTTTCTGTATGCGTTGAATGCACAGCAAATACTTCGCATGGATGAAATACAAACCGCGATTGAAAAAAATCATCCTTCTTTAAAAATGCTGGATGCCGAAGCCCGTTCCATGAACGAAGCTGCCAAAGGCGCTTATAGTTGGATGGCACCCGAGCTGGGAGCTGGTTTTTATATGACTCCTTATAATCCGGAAAAATGGAAAGTAATGGATGGTCAGCCGGGCATGGGGGCCGTGATGTTATCCGGGCTACAGATGTTTCCCAATAAAAAAAAGCAGGATGCGGAGTATGCTTTTATGAATGCACAGTCATCTGTTGAGTTGCAAAAAAAAACTATGCTGGAAAATGAGTTACTGTACACGGCAAGGAAAAATTATTACGACTGGATTGTGCTGGAGAAGAAACTGAAAGTACTGGATGAGAATGAAAGGCTGTTGAATTTTATTATGCAGAGTGCAGAGATCCGGTATAAGAATGGCTTGGGTAAAATAAACGCCTACTACAAAGCCAAAGCGGCGATAGCAACTGTTGGCAATATGAAACTGATGCTGAATAATGAGATCAGTCAAAAAAAGATCATGATCAATACGGTGATGAACCGGGATGTTGCAACTTCTTTCTCTGTTGATTCCAATTATGAGTGGGTCGGTTTTAACAGCACCATGTTTACCAATACCGCTTTGATGGACCAACGCAGCGATATAAAAGTGATCAACAAAAACATTGAAGTAAATAAGCTGGAACGGATAGCTGAACTGGCAAAATTAAAACCTGAGTTCGGAATTAAATATGATCACATGATGGGTTGGGCTAATCAGCCATGGCTGTTTTCCGCCATGGTAATGATGAAATTACCACTTGCAAAATGGTCATCTAAAATGAACAAAGCAAAAGCAGAAAGCCTGGTGTGGCAAAACGAAGCATTGGTTAACCAGCAGCAAATGATCGTGAACGAAGCGAGCGGCATGGCTGTTTCAGCCTTAAGCGAACTGGAGTTGAAAAAGAAACAAATGAATTTGTATGAACAACAAATTATCCCGGCGCTCCGGAAAAATTTTCAAACCATGCAATTGGCTTACGAACAAAATACAGAAGAACTGTTTGAATTGTTTGATGCATGGGAGGCGCTGAACATGACACAGATGGATTACTTTGACCAGTTACAAAAGGCATTGCAGATGCAGGCTGAATTGATGAAAATACTGGAAATAAAATAAATAGGTACAGCATGAAAAAAATCAAAATCAACAGGTGGCTATTTGTTTTACTAATGCCGGTTTTCTTTTTTGCCTGCAATAATAAAAAAATACAGCCACAGGTTAAAGCAGCGCTTTATACCTGCCCCATGCCAGCCGATTCTTTCTTTAATGATAAGCCGGGCAAATGCCCTAAATGCGGGATGGAACTGATTAAAGTAAATGATACGGCGGCGCATGCGGATCATGAAAATGTACCTGGTTCAAAAGAGGAAGTTACCGGTTATACCTGCCCGATGCATCCGCAGATTCATAGCGATACAATAGGAACCTGTCCAATTTGCGGCATGCAACTGGAGAAAATAAAATCAGCCACAGAACCCAATGCCGTTTCAATGGAAGCTTTGCTGAAGCCCGCTAACGAGCAGGTAGTAGCCTCCGTGCCAATGGTGCATATGGTAGACAGGGAAGAGGATATTGAAATGGAAGCGTATGGGTTTATAACTTATGATACAAGACAGGCTGGCGTTATCGCAGCAAACGTTGCCGGACGAATTGAGAAGCTGTATGTTTCCTATCGTTTTCAACATATTGATAAGGGGCAAAAGGTAATGGATATTTATAGCCCGGAAGTATTGACTGCTCAGCAGAACCTGTTGTTCCTGCTAAAAAACGATCCGGCAAATACGGTGCTGACCGATGCTGCCAAACAAAAATTATTATTACTCGGCATGGGAAATCAGCAATTGAACCAGGTAATGCGCTCGGGTAAGCCGGCATTCACCATTGCGGTGTATAGTAACTACGGTGGTCACATTCATGAAAGCAGCAGTGATGCGAAAATGATTACCTCCAGTACTCCTGCCATGAAGGATGCTGCATTGGTTACAGAAGAACTGCCACTGAAAGAAGGAATGTATGTGCAAAAGAGGCAGTCCATTTTTTCTGTATTTAATGCAACCAAAGCATGGGCCGTCATTAATATTTTTGCCGGTCAGGCCGCCATGGTAAAAGTGGGAGATAAAGTACGCATCACCCCGGAAACCGCTCCGCAAAAGGATTTCAGGGCAGCCATCAGTTATATAGAGCCTTTTTACAGGAGCGGCAGCAAAACACTTTCTGCCAGGGTTTACTTTGATAATGCCACTTTAAAAATACCAATAGGCAGCCAGGTGAAAGCGACCATATTTGCAGGAAACAGAACCGCAAGCTGGTTACCGGAAGAAGCAGTGCTGTCATTGGGTTTAGACAAAGTTGTTTTTGTAAGAAGCGGTGAATCCTTTGCCGCAAGAAAAATCGCGACAGGCATCATCAATAAACATTTGATACAGGTATTAAGCGGTCTTCAGGAAAATGAAGCGGTCGCAGCAAATGCGCAATACCTGGTAGATAGTGAAAGTTTTATAAAAACAAATTAAGCATCATGAAAAAAATCTCCTTTATAATCGCTTTACTTTTAGTGGTGTTTGTTTCCTGTAAAAATAAGCAGCAGGCGAAAATTAATAAAGATGAGTACTATACCTGCAGCATGCATCCGCAGGTAATGGAAGATAAGCCTGGCAACTGTCCTATTTGTCACATGACATTGATTGTTGTTAAAAAAACAAATACAGCGGCCGATGAAATTATGTTGAATGATGAACAGGAGCGGTTGGGAAACATACAGGTTGATACCATCCGCAGCGGAACGATCGGAGATAAGGTAGTATTAACCGCCACACTCAATACAGATGAAACAAAAGTCAATAGCATCAATGCCCGTATTGGCGGCCGCATCGACAGGTTGTACTTTAAAAATACAGGCGACTATGTCGCAAAGGGAACTCATTTGTATGACCTGTATAGCGAAGAACTAAACAACGCCAAGCAGGAATATATTGCCACGCTGGAAAGAAAGCAATTGCTTGACAATTCTATTATCGATTTTGACCGGTTGATAGAAAGTGCCAAAACAAAATTACTGTTATGGGGCATGAGTGAATCACAAGTGAGCGACTTGGCAAAGTCTGGCAAAACTTCAACATTAACTTCATTTTACAGCACCGCCTCGGGCTATATTACGGAGTTACCTGTGATGGAAGGACAGTTTGTAATGGAAGGCAGCACGATCATAAAACTGGCCGGACTTTCTTCTTTGCTGGCAGAGGCGCAGGTATACGCATCGCAACTGTATGCGATTGATAAGGGCGGCGATGCCACCATACAAATACCCGATTTACCAGGCAGGGAATTTACCGGAAAGATTGAATTTGCCAACCCCGAAATAGCACCTGATACAAGGGTGAATCTGATCAGGGTTAGCATACCAAATAATAACGGCCAGCTAAAGCCAGGCATGCCCGCCTATGTGATCATCAAAAATAAAATGATCAATGCATTAACCCTCCCTATTGATGCGGTATTGCGGGATGGAAAAATGAATGTTGTTTGGGTGAAGTCGGCAAAGAATGCCTATAAAATAAAAATGGTTACAACCGGGTTGGAAAGCGGTGACCGCATTGAAATAAAATCTGGTTTAACAACAGGAGATGTGGTAGTAACAGGCGGCGCTTATCTCATCAACAGTGAATATATTTTTAAGAAGGGAGCTACCCCAATGGCTGGGCACGATATGAGTAAAATGTAATTGTTGCAACTGTGGTTTGACTAATAATCCAGGTATTAAAAATAATCCGGATTATTGTTGGCAGCAGCTGTGTTATGACAATAATCATCTAATATAGTGATGTAGGATATAGGTAGTAAATTTTAGTAATTATAACTTTGTTATTAGAAATGAAAAAGACAGCGTTTATACTATTGCTTTCTATTTATACAGTATCAACTTTCGGTATTGGCATAAGTAAAATGTATTGCTGTGGCCATTTGCAATCTACTAATTTAACTGTTTTTGAATTTCCGAAACTCGAATGCACAAATAATCATTCAATTAGTGACTGTTGCAAAACCAGTTTTAAAAATCTAAAAGTAAAAGACATCCATATTGGTGCAAAGGCTTTTCATAGCCCGCTAAAACAGTCAACTTCAATAGCATTATTCACCTGCTTTTTTGATGAAACAGTTTTCGCCGAAAGGTCAATAAGCAGAATGGATGCCAACCATGCTCCACCTCCAAATCATGGCATACCAATTTATATTCTCCATTGTGTTTATCGCATTTGATTTGAGCTACCTCTTCTAATGCAGGCTTTAAAATTCTGCCTGTTATTATTGCTGTTCAGATGTTGTATTTCAATTAACATTTCTCATACAAATCGTAGCTCATTAAAATGAGAAATGTGTCTGTTGATCAACAGTCAGCAGATACTTCCACTTTAAAAGTGATCATTATTTTTTAACAATATAAAATTTAATTAAAATGAAAAAATTATTATTTATTGTAATTGCTGTAGTTGCAACCTTTACAACCTTTGCTCAAAAAGATCAGTTGAATAAGCCAAACAAAGATGCTATTGTAAAATTAAAATACAGTTGCCCGATGCACCCCGATATTACAAGCGATAAACCGGGTAAATGCACCAAATGCGGTATGGAACTAAGTTTGTCTAAAAAGGAGCAAATGAAAACAGCTGTTACAAGTGAGTATAGCTGCCCAATGCATGCAGATGTAATTAGCAACAAGGCTGGTAAATGCCCTAAATGTGGTTCAATGCTGGTAGCCAGTAAAAAAGAACAAATGAAAATGGAGGTAATGAAAACATATGCATGCCCAATGCATCCCGGAGAGGTTAGTGATAAAAGCGGTAAATGCCCTAAATGCGGAATGGCAATGACAGAAGTAAAAAGTAAAGAAAAGAACTAGTAGTGTTGTTTAATAATAGCATTGTAATAACAATCAGAGCATCCTATTGCTACAGACATTTTACAAAAAGTGAAGGATTTATCAATCACTGTAACTGCAACTGAAAACTTTAGAGCCATCACTGGTAAAGGTGTTGAAGTAATGGTAGAAAGTAAAAAAATAGGTCGGGGGGATGTGGGCATTGCGGCTGGTAGTTGCAGCGATATTACTGCTTCTGCCAACCGCAATTGTTTTGGTAAACAGCAATCTAAAAGTTATTGTGAGTTAAATTTTATTTGGTAAAGTCACTTAACGCAAAATGATGCAAAATTTAATTTAGGCAACCGGCTACAATGTAGTGGCACTTCTACTGTCAGCAGGTGTTTTATACAAATAAGGAATTTTATTAGGCCCTGCCGCAGGTGCTGTGTTAATGATCGTTAGTACTGTTGTGGTTGCTATTAATGTGGGTATGTTGAAAGTAAAATAATTGCCTAATTGTTTTAAAAGAAAAAAACACAGCCGTGCTGTTCTTTTTATCCGGAAACCCAACTTCCTCCAAATATTTCAATGATACAATCCCCCAATCCGGTAAAATGATCCCATCACCGGTAACATAAATTCATCTTAACTTAAATACCATAATCCCCTGACCATTCTCATTCTTTTTACTGACCATCGTTCTTGGTTTCGACCTTTAATTGAAATTATATTTGTTCTATAAACAACAATTAATTACCAAACAAAAAGGAGGTGTAATATGGGAACACAAGTATTGGCAAAAAAAACAGAAAAAATGCCATCTGTATTTGACGACTTTTTTAAACCCTGGAACGAATGGTTTGACAATGACGGATCATTGGCTCGTTCAATGAATGTACCAGCTGTAAATATTACAGAAAAGAAAGATGAATACCAGGTTTCATTGGCAGCTCCCGGATTGAAAAAAGATGACTTTAAGATTGCGGTAGATGGCAATATGCTTACCATCACCAGTCAAAAAGAAGAAACCAAAGAAGAAAAGGAAAAAAGATTTACCCGTAAAGAGTACAATTTTTCTTCCTTCAGCAGAAGCTTTACGCTTCCTGAAGAAATTAACAAGGAAAAAATAGAAGCCACCTACGAAGATGGTGTTTTAAAAATTGCTTTGCCCTATAGAAAGGAAGCTAATAAGCTTGCGGCAAAAGAGATTGCTGTTAAATAAAAAGGCATCAGTTGTGCGTAGCCCCACCATTGTTTATGGCGGGGCTTTTAATTAACAATTTGTTTTAACTGATTGCCAATAAATTTGTTTTACTGCAACAATTTTACTGTAATAATGTTTTAAAAGAACTATAATCAGGAAACCGCATGAATCATTTTTCGTCCGACCAAATCAAAACATGGGATCGTTTTTACCGTGCTAATTTTATAAACAGCCTCAGCGGTTTTAAAAGT
>JAYWAU010000510.1:0-3119 GCA_043782265.1 Ferruginibacter sp.
AAATATAGGGGTCAGTAAAAAAATATGGAACTAAACAAACTGCTACAGCTAATGCAAAAACTATCGGAGTGTAAATTTTTGCAAAGCGGCTGATGAATAATTGTGTTTGAGATTTTCTTGTGGTAGCATCCTGTACCATTTCTAAAATCTTACTCAGCTTACTGTCTTTAAAAAGTGATTTCACTTTTATCTCAGAAACCTTGTCAAGGTTAATCATACCAGCCAATACCTGCTCACCTTTTCGCTTTGTATCAGGCTTGCTTTCTCCCGTAAGTGCTGCGGTATTAAATGTACCGGTATCCGAATTTAGTTCTCCATCTAAGGCAACTTTTTCTCCTGCTTTTACCTGTATAATTTCATCTATTTGAATTTCATTGGGATGAATAAGCTCAGTTGTTCCATTTCGTAAAACGGTTACCTCATCAGGCCGTATATCCAACAATGCTTTAATGCTTCTCTTTGCTTTACTCACTGCTGAATTCTGGAACCATTCACCAATAGAATAGAAAACCATTACCGCCACACCTTCGCTGTAGGAGCCAATGGCAAATGCTCCAATGGTTGCTACACTCATTAAAAAAAACTCATTGAAAAAATCAAATCGTTTTGCTTTTCTGAAAGCCAGGTTTAAAACATTGTAGCCCGCCAGCAAATAGGCAATTACATAGATGACTAAATCAACAGGAAATACTGGTTTAAACTTAAAGCCAAATTCCAACACCAGCATTACCAACAATATTGCAAGAGAGGATAGTAAAGGCCAATGGCTTTTCCAACCGTCTGAATCCTCTTCGCCGTGGTTGTGTTCATCGTCTTCCTCATGGTTACCATCTTCATGGTCATGTCCATCATCTTTACTATGGTCATGGTCTTTGCTGTTTTCAGATTGATTTACAACTCCTTTTTTCTGTACATCTTTTTCGTCTGTGTCGCAACATTTCTTTGCCATATAAATTATTTTATGAGATAAAAAATGATATAATTCCTGTGATTACTAAAGTCCAGCCGGTAATTATGCCTGACTTATGTTCCAGTGTATGCCAATTTAATTTCAGTATGCCTTTATAAGCAAGCCTTACCCATAGCACCATACCAGAAACGGATATAGTGAGATATAAAGCAGCTATACTTAGCACAGCCCACAACCCGTATGCACCTGCCAACAAGAAATAGGCTTCTATTTCCATGCAGGGTGAAAGAAACATGGCAACTACCAATGCCAGTATAATTTTGTTTTTGGGAAGTGTAGGCTTTGGTGTTTTATGCAGATGAAAGTGTTTGTGCCGGTGATGCTGGTAAATAAAAAAGATACCTAAAAGTATTAAAACAGCAGGCGCAATAAAATGGGTGAAGTATTGAATTTTATTTGCAAGCTGCAATCCTAACAATCCCAAAAAAACACCTATCGCAATCGTACTTAACGCATGTGCCAATCCTGATATAAATGTTACTTTAGTTACTTCCTGTAAAGTCCAGTTATCTTTTTTGCCAATGGCTAATACAGGCAGCCAGTGATTGGGTATCACTGCATGTAACAGGCTTAATAAAAGGCTTCCTATAAAGATGCTGTACATTGCGATTATTGAATTAATGGTTAACTAAATAAAAAGGGTTGCAGAAATATATTTCTGCAACCCTTTTAGAAAAATTGTATCTGCTTGTTTATGAAAATACCTGCACCATTCCAAGAATTGATGCCAGCATTACAACACATTTCCAGCAATTGAGTCTGTTCATTTTTATTTGTTTTATAGATGTAAAAATACATAATTACCGCATTGAATCTTGTTAATATTTAATTGCTATTTCTCTGCTTTCTCTTCTCCCTTTTTAGCCAATTCTACTATATCGCCTTTGGTAAAAAGAACTGCTTTTAAAATAGTCGTCCACTCTGGTTTTTTTCGAAGTAAAAATTCCAAGTCCATACCAAAATGTTTCATTTCTTCCTGCTGTGCATTTTGCATTATTTTTTTTGCAGCTTTGTCTTTCTCTACAGAAATGCGTTGCTCATACCAGCCGATGGCTTCTGCCTCTTCCGTCAAAGAAGTAATCATACGGGCAAAAGTCCTGGTTGCAGGTGAAAGCTCTTCCGGTGGTTCGTGATACTGATGAAATCCCATAGTTATAATTTTTAATTGTGAATAAATACTATCTTAAAATTGTAAATAAATTAGTGCTGCTGCCGCTGCTGTCATTACTATTAAAGTGAGAAAGCCTAAAAAATTTGAAAGCTTGCTATTGGTATTTTCTTTCATTATTTTTTTATTGTTTGATATATGCAATACAATGGCAATTAAAATTGGTGATGTTAGCCCATATAAAATGGCAGTGTAGAGTAATGCTTGTATGGGGCTGATGCCAAGATAGTTAATTAACAGCCCTAACATAAGTGAAATGATAATAACAATATAAAACGGTTTGGCCTGTTTAAAACTTTTGTCAAGGTCTCCCTTCCAGCCAAAAGTTTCGGACACAATGTACGATAGAGAGCCGCTCAATACAGGTATGGCAAGAAAGCCTGTACCTATTACACCAATGGTGAAAATAAGATAAGAAGCTTTTCCGGCAACGGGTTCTAATGCCTTTGCCGCCTGTTCCACCGTATCTATTTGGGTAATACCGTTTGCAAATAGGGCTGTGCCTGTAGCAAGTATAATAAAGAACATCACCATATTGGATAGCAACATTCCTAAGTTTACATCAAGCCTCATCTTCTTCATTCTTTACAATTTTAGTACGGGCTAAAATTAGTTGCCGTGAAGACTTTACATCTTCTGCTTCCATGGTAACCTGCCAAAAAATAAATAAGGTGAAATGGTTGTTCCTAAAATGGCCACCAGTATCTCTATAAATTCTTTATCAAATTTTATTGTTGGTATAAAAGTGTGGCGAAACACATTACCCCAATTTGGGTGTGTAAAAAAAGGAACAGCGATGTATAAAAAAAGTGAAAGGCATAAATATTTTAATACGGCTACAATTTTATGATACGGCAAATAAACAATGACAATCAAAAGCAACATAGTAAATACCACGCTGAATATCATGGGTGATATAAATGGAAACATAAGGTTAGCAACAGCTCCCATACCAGCTGTGTCTGCCCCTATATTTAGTAT
>JAYWAU010000511.1:0-8605 GCA_043782265.1 Ferruginibacter sp.
TAGAAGAGGGCGATGCAACAATGTTCCACATTGCTTTGCAGCACGGACAAAAAAATAATTTATATTCCCCATTTTCTTTTTAGAAAATAGGGGCCAACTTAAAACGATAAAAATTTATAATGGTAGACGTAATTCTCGGGCTCCAATGGGGGGATGAAGGCAAAGGAAAAATTGTTGATTATTTTGCTCCCAATTATGATGTGATAGCCCGCTTTCAGGGTGGTCCAAATGCAGGGCATACACTGTATGTAAATGGAAAAAAAGTTGTACTGCACCAAATACCAAGCGGCATTTTTCATGAAGGCAAAACAAATCTCATTGGTAACGGTGTTGTGTTGGATCCGGTGACGTTAAAAAGAGAATGTGAAACGGTCGCATCTATGGGTGTTGACTATAAAAAGAGTCTATACATCAGTGAACGTGCCCATTTAATTTTACCGACGCACAGGGCATTGGATAAAGCGAGTGAGCTAGCAAAAGGCAATGAAAAAATAGGATCGACACTAAAAGGTATTGGGCCGGCTTACATGGATAAAACTGGTCGAAATGGTCTAAGGGTCGGCGATTTGTTGGATAAAAGTTTTACTTCGCAATACATTAAACTAAGATTAAAACACCAGCGTCTTTTGGACAATTATAATTTTCAGGAAGATATTAGTACTTGGGAAGATGAATTTTTTGAAGCCATTGAAGAACTAAGGAGTTTTAAAATTGTTAATGGGGAATATTTCATAAACGATAAAATACAACAAGGTAACAAAGTATTGGCAGAGGGGGCACAGGGAAGTATGTTAGATGTAGATTTTGGCACGTTCCCTTTTGTTACAAGTAGTAGCACTATTTCGGCCGGCGTCTGCACAGGTTTAGGTATTGCTCCTCAAAAAATTAAGGATGTATTTGGGGTGTCCAAAGCTTATTGCACAAGAGTGGGCAGTGGACCATTTCCAACAGAGTTGGATGATGATATGGGAGAACTGATACGTAAAACTGGCAGTGAATTTGGTGCAACTACGGGAAGACCGAGGCGCTGTGGCTGGATTGACCTCGTAGCATTGCAATTTGCCTGCATGATAAATGGTGTTACACAGGTTATTATGACAAAAACAGATATTTTGGATGCATTACCTGAATTGAAGGTTTGCAATGGTTATTCTATAAATGGTGAAGAAAAGAGTTATGTGCCCTTTCAAATGAACAGGGTTAAAATAGAGCCTATTCATAAAAGTTTTGAAGGATGGCAGACTGATATTACAGCGATTGATAATTACACAGCCTTACCAGAGAAGATGAAAGAATACATTGATTACATCAATAAGTTTTTAAAAGTACCGGTTAAATATATAAGTAATGGACCGGGGAGAGACCAAATAATTTTGGCCTAAAAAAAATAAAAAAAATAAGTGCCTTTTTTTTGGCTATTTAAAAATCTATAAGAAATTTTACAGTAACAACTGGTTAAATTATGGCAACAAAATCTGACAAAGAAAAAAAGAATAGTACGGGTGAAGATATCCCTGCAAAAAAATCTGCAGTTAAGGCATCGCCTAAATCTAAAAAAGATGAAGATGATGACGATGATGATTTGGATGAAGAAGATACCAAGCCTGTAAAAAAAGGGAAGGCTTCATCAAAAAAAAGTAGTGAAGATGACGATGATGAGGAGGATGTTGAAGTTGATGATGAGTGGGAAAAAGGAGAAGAAGGAGATGACTGGGATGCAGATTTTGACGAATTTGATGTGCCTAAATCAACTGCAAAAAAATCAGCAGGAAAAAAATCTGCTAAAGAGGAAGACGAGGATGATTTTAAAGATCTCGGATTTGATGATATGGATGTTGATGGCGGAGGTTTTGATGATGAAGATGATTTTTAGAATTTTAGCATTAGCAGCTAAAGTGTATTTCTGGTAAATTGGGAGTAGTTAAAAAATGAAAGTGAGAAAAGCTACTGCATTTACAATTAATAATTTTACCGAAGTCAAAATAAAAATGTTGAACTGGTTAAGGCCGTTCAACATTTTTTGTTTATTGGATAATAGTGGTTATCATTTTGAAACACCTGCTTTTGAATGTTTGGTTGCAGTTGGTTGCAAAGCAAAGCTAGAACTGAATGCAGGCAATGCTTTTGCTTCGTTAAAAGTATTTAGTGAAGCTCAGCAGGATTGGCTGTTTGGTCATTTAGGATATGATCTAAAGAATGAAACAGAGGAATTGGAATCTGGTAATTTCGATGGGATAAGATTTAAGGATACCCTTTTTTTTGTTCCCGAAATTGTATTGCAGTTAAGTGAAGAATCGCTTATTATACACTGTTATGATAGTGCAGAAAAAATATATGCTGATATACAATCTTCATCCTGCATAATTGAAGAATCTCTGACTACTTCACTTGAGATAAGAAATCAATTTACCAAAGAAGCTTATGTAAATACTATACAAAATTTAAAGCAACATATACTAAGAGGTGATTGCTATGAGATTAACTTTTGTCAGGAATTCTTCTCAACTGATGCCAATATTGATCCAATAGTAGTGTATCAAAAACTTCTAAAACTTTCTCCCAATCCCTTTGCTGCATTATATAAAACGGAAGATAAATATTGTATTTGTGCAAGTCCTGAAAGATATCTTAAAAGGATAGGCAATAAAATATTTTCACAGCCAATAAAGGGAACGGCTAAACGCTATTTATTTAATAAAGAGTTGGATGAAACCAGTAAGCGGGATTTATTGAATAGTGAAAAGGAAAAAAGTGAAAATGTAATGGTAGTGGATTTAGTTCGCAATGATTTAAGTAAGATCTGTAAAGATGGAACTGTTAAGGTTGCTGAGTTATTTGGCATTTATAGTTTTCCACAGGTACACCAAATGATCAGCACAATCAGTGGTGAACTTGCAGAAGAAATAAATTGGGTAGATGTAGTAAAAGCTACTTTTCCAATGGGTTCAATGACAGGGGCTCCTAAAAAGCGTGTGATGCAATTAATTGAAGAATACGAGCTCACAAAACGGGGGCTTTTTTCAGGCGCTATTGGTTATATACGTCCAGGAGGTGATTTTGATTTTAATGTGGTGATACGAAGCATTTTATATAACGCATCTTCAAAATACTTGTCTTTTCAGGCCGGTAGTGCCATTACTTTTTATAGCGATGCTGAAAAGGAATACGAAGAATGTTTATTGAAGGCCAATGTAATAAAACAAGTTCTTAGCTAACCTATTTATGCTGCTTCTGTTTTGCAGCAGGATAAGCTGTTTTAAAATCAGGTACGGCAGCTCCTCCTAAAAGAACCTGAACACTTTCGTTTAAAATCTGGTATTTATTAGCTATAAACAATTGCATTTTATCAGGTGGTAACCTGAGATCGAAATTTCCATTGGTTGACATGGCGGCATCAAATGAAGGATTAAAATGATTGAACTGGGCAATATCCATCATTATATTTTTTGCAATAACCAGCGAGTTGTATTTTCCAGAAACGGGTAATACTTCAACATCTGTCAGTTCATTTTCTGACAGTGTTGCTGTTTTTGAATACGGATTTGAATTGCCATTTTTTAATGAGTAACTGGTTCGGTTATTGTCATTTCCATAAGGTAATGCATCTGCTATAAGAGTAGTTACACCACCGCTGCCTTCCATAATATAATGGGTTGCTATAAATCTCTTTACATAAATCCTGGACTCTTCAGGAAGATAATATTGTAAACGCCAAAAATCGTTGCTACCACTTTTTTTCATAGCACTGTACACCCTGCCTGGTCCGCCATTATATGCAGCCATAACTAACAGCCAGTCATGCATTTGTTTGTATAAATAAAGCAGATATCTTGCCGCAGCATGCGTACTTTTATAATAATCTCTCCTGTCGTCTACATAACCGTTTACTACCAATCCGTACTCTCTCGCTGTATAAGGCATAAATTGCCATGGACCACCTGCGCCAACTCCACTTGTGGCTCCAGTGCTTAGGTTAGATTCAATCACCGCAATGTATTTCAGTTCTTTTGGTAAACCATATTGTTGCAAAATATTTTCTATCAGGTTAAAATAGGGCTGTCCCCATCCTTTCATTTTTTGCAGGTAACTACCATGCACTTTTATGTAATCCTGCACAAAAATTTCAGCGTTGGGATTTATTTGGGCTGTGTAAGGTAAAGAGGCATTATAACTGTAATTAGCAAAAAGGTTCTTAAATCCATATTTGGTAACCTGGTTAAAATATAGAACTTTTTCTTTTTTGGGAATCGTTCTTGTTTTAAGAACTTCTTCTATTAATTCATCTTCTTTAGCAATATTTTCCGGAATGGTATCTTTTACAATTTGTGATGATGTTTTTGTATCAGGCAAAATAATTTGTCTGCCTGCAAACGTAGATTGGCAGGCAGTAAAAAAACAAATTATCAGAAAGTACTTTTTCATTATTGATTATATACTAATCAGCTTTATACTGTTCCATTAACAATGATGATAGTTGAAGCAAAGTTACTTCATCCATTTTATTTGTAATTACCTGCAGGCCAAAAGGCATTCGATTACTATGTTTGTATAGAGGAACGGAAATAGCGGGTAACCCGGTTAAATTAGCGAAAACAGTGTAAATATCTGCCAGATACATAGCAATTGGATCATCATTTTTTTCACCAATATTAAATGCAGTTGTAGGAGATGTTGGTAAAATGATGGCATCAAAATCATTGAAAATTTGGGAAGTTTTGTCAACTAACATCCGCCTTACCTGCTGTGCTTTAGTAAAATAAGCATCAAAATAACCAGCACTTAATACAAAGGTACCCAACAATATTCTGCGTTGCACTTCTTTGCCAAAGCCTTCACTTCGGCTACGTTTATAAAATTCCGTTAAATCAGTGACGGTTTCTTTTGTTCGATGTCCAAAGCGAACCCCATCAAACCTATTTAGATTGCTGCTGGCTTCTGCAGTAGTTAAAACATAATAGGCAGGAACAACATAATCCAACAAATTAAAATCAACACTTTCTACAATATGTCCTGCTGCTTTTAATTTTTCAATAGTTGAAAAAATGCAGATATTTATTTCCTTATCCAACGACGGATGTTGCAAGGCCTCTTCAAAATAAGCGATTCTGTATTTTTTATCAGTTTGAGGGAGTATCAATTCTTCTACAAAATTTTCACTTACCGACAGTGGTTGTTCAATAGCCGTGCTGTCATAATCATCTGGTCCGGCAATTACTTCTAATACTTTTGCAATATCCTCAACAGAGTTACCAAAAATGCCAATTTGGTCAAAAGAAGAAGCATATGCAATCAACCCATATCTTGATATTCTTCCGTAAGTAGGTTTTAAGCCAACAATACCACAAAAATCTGCCGGCTGCCTAACCGAGCCTCCCGTATCACTACCAAGGCTAAGCATGCACATTCCTGTCTGCACGGCTACAGCACTGCCACCAGAAGAACCACCCGGTACTTTTGTTTCATCTAAGCCATTTAGAACGTTACCATAAGCAGAATTTTCATTGGTGCTGCCCATGGCAAATTCATCGCAATTGCAACAGCCAATGATAATGGCTTCCTCATCCAATAACCTTTGTACAGCTGTTGAATTATAGATTGATACAAACCCTTCCAATATTTTACTTGCTGCAGTTACTGAATGATCCTTGTAACAAATAACATCTTTAATTGCAACAACAACACCATGTAAACGGCCAACCTTTTTTGAATTGATTCTTTCCTTATCTAATATTGCCGCTTTTTCTAAAGCCTCTTTAGAAAAAACTTCTGTAAAAGCATTCAAATGCTTTTTACTATTTATTTTTTCAAGATAGTGAGTAACAGTAGCGACACAGGTTGTATTACCCGATAGAAGTTGTTGTTGATATTCCTTAATTGAAGTAAACAAGGAGAATATGTTTAAATGGTATGTATAAAACCGGCTGAAGTGTGAACTTCTGTAAAAGACCGTTTTAATTCGGTTAACAGAAGCGCTCACTTCAGCCGTAATGTATTTGCTAAAAAATGTATTACTTCGTCAAATTAATTCTGTGCCTGTCCTTCCTGGGCTCTCTTTTGGTCAAGTTGTTGTTTCAGCTCTCTTATCTCCTGATCCTTATCTTTTTCTTTCATGCCTTCTTCAATCTCATTCTTAACATTTGTTTTTGCGTCATTAAAATCTCTAACGCCTTTACCAATTCCTTTCATTAATTCCGGAATTTTTTTTCCACCGAATAATAAAACTACCGCCAAAAGAATAAAAATCCATTCAGATCCACCTGGCATTCCAATTAAAAAAACTGCATTTAAATTTGATAATAGCATGATATTAAATTTAGTAAACAAAGATAAAAGAAATATCTTCTTACACCGTTTTTTGATTGTTAATAATGTAATCTTTTATCAATTTAAACTGAATAGGTTATCTTATATGACGACCGCATTTTGCTTTGCCATTTGCAGCCTCATATATTGTTATCCCCCTTGAACAGGAGGTAAATACCAACGCTAATAAAATAATTAATACTGTTAGATTTGACTTTTTCATACTTTTTGTGGGTTTTAGATTAAAAATTTTTTTTTTAATAAAGGTTTATTCCTTTAAATAATAGGCAAACAGATTTTATGTTTTATTTTAAATTAAAATAATTCTTAAAGTTCAATTTCGGCTTAAACGAAAAAAGCGAAAATCAATTGCATGATTTTCGCTTTTCAGTATTTTTTTGAGATAATTATTTCTTTTTAAGAGCAACAGCCATTCTTTTTTCCTGAATTCTGGCACTTTTACCGCTTCTCTCACGAAGATAAAATAACTTGGCACGACGAACTTTACCTACTTTATTTAACACTATACTTTCAATATTAGGAGAGTAAAAAGGAAATAAACGTTCAACTCCAACACCATCGCTCATTTTACGTACAGTAAAAGTAGCCGTTGCACCAACTCCCTGGCGCTTAATCACATCACCTTTAAAGCTTTGGATGCGTTCTTTACTACCTTCTACAATTTTATAGTTAACAGTGATATTGTCACCTGCTTTAAATGCAGGAAGTGCTGGTTTAGCTGTTAGTTGGTCGTGTACAAATGCTACTGCGTTCATAATCTTTATTTTTTAACGGACGGCAAAGGTAGGGGTTTAATTGATATTTGTAAAATGAATAGTGAATATTTTTTCAAGGCAATCTGTTTTTATGTAAAAAACTTAAAAGCAAGAAGCTTTTTTTATAAATAAAGAAGCTACAAGGTCAATTCATATCGCTTCTTTATGTACGAAATTTATTTATCGGGCAATATTCACTGCTCTTTTCTCCCTTATAACCGTTACTTTAATTTGCCCTGGGAAAGTCATTTCCGTTTGTATCTTTTGGGCTATTTCAAAACTTAATTTATCGCTATCACCATCACTTACTTTATCTGCTTCAACAATTACACGTAATTCCCTGCCTGCCTGTATAGCGTAAGCCTTTTCAACACCCTGGTAAGCCTGCGCTAAATTTTCCAAATCTTTAATACGCTGAATGTATTGCTGCATGATCTCACGCCTTGCACCTGGCCTTGCACCACTAATTGCATCGCAAGCCTGGATAATAGGAGAGATTACATATTGCATTTCCATTTCATCGTGATGAGCACCAATTGCATTTACAACAGCAGGATTTTCTCCATATTTTTCAGCCAGCTTTGCACCCAATAAAGCGTGACTCAATTCTGTTTCTTCATCAGGTACTTTACCAATATCATGTAACAAGCCGGCACGCTTGGCCAATTTAGGGTTCATGCCAAGTTCGGCGGCCATTATGGAACACAGATTAGCAGTTTCTCTGCTATGCATTAACAGGTTTTGACCATAAGAAGAACGGAAGCGCATGCGGCCAACCATCCTGATTAATTCCTTATGTAACCCATGAACGCCTAATTCCATTGCAGTACGCTCGCCGATTTCCATTACCTGGTCATCCAGTTGTTTTTTTGTTTTTTCCACCACTTCCTCAATACGGGCGGGGTGAATACGACCATCAGCTACAAGGCGTTGCAGCGATAAACGGGCTATTTCTCTGCGTAATGGATCAAATGAAGACAGAACGATTGCTTCGGGAGTATCATCAACTATTAAATCTACTCCTGTTGCAGCTTCTATTGCCCTGATATTACGACCTTCACGCCCGATGATAGATCCTTTTATTTCGTCGCTTTCAAGGTTGAAAACGGTTATGGAGTTTTCAATTGCCTGTTCTGCGGCTGTTCGCTGAATTGTTTGAATAACAATTTTTCGAGCTTCTTTATTGGCTTTTAGTTTTGCTTCTTCAATAATTTCCTGCTGAATTACAAGTGCTCTTGTGTGGGCTTCTTGTCTTAGACTATCAATTAACTGAGCTTTTGCGTCTTCTGCAGATAACCCTGCTACTTTTTCAAGTCTGCGAATATGCTCTTCCTGGTGTTTTTCTAACTCAGTACGTTTAGAATTTACCACTTCAATCTGCCTGTTAAGTGCTTCTTTTATAGTTTCGTTTTCTTTAACCTGCTTCTCAAGGTTACCTTCTTTTTGATTAATGCTTTGTTCTTTTTGTTTGATACGGTTTTCAGTATCTACAATCTTTTGATTGCGCTGCATTACATCTTTTTCAT
>JAYWAU010000512.1:0-3106 GCA_043782265.1 Ferruginibacter sp.
TTATCAGCCAATGTCCATTTGTTGGCAGAAGTAGAATCTTTTGCAGATACCCATTGATCAAGATTGGTACCATCAAATAAAACAATGGCATCTGATGGAGCCTGACCGAATACGCTGCCAGGGGTTACTATTTTTGGTACAGGCGTATAATATTCTGTGTCTTCCGGTTTTGCATTTTGCGCATTTATTGTAACAAAACTACCTGCAAGTAATGCCGTAAATAAAAAGTTCTTTTTCATGTTCTAAATAATTATTTATTGTTAATTAATACATCTCTTATTGATTTAGTGCAAAGCATATTTAGTTTATGATGATTAAATATTTCCCTTTTTTAATTCACTTACTGCATATGCTGCAGCTCTTGCTGTTAGTGCCATATAAGTAAGTGAGGGGTTTTGGCAGGCAGAAGATGTCATAGCTGCACCATCTGTTACAAAAACATTCAATGCATCCCATACCTGGTTATGCGAATTGAGCACCGATGTTTTTGGATCGTTACCCATGCGGGCGGTACCCATTTCATGTATCCCCTGGCCAATATTATAATCCTTATCCCAGGTGGTAACATTTTTTACACCTGCTGCTTCAAACATCGCCACCAGTTCTTTGATGATATCTTTGCGCATTTTTAATTCATTCTCTTTTAATCCGGCATCCATCGTTAAAACAGGTAAGCCCCATTTATCTTTTACTGTTTTATGCAATGAGATTTTATTATCATGATAAGGCAATATTTCACCAAAACCTGTTGCGCCAATACTCCATGCGCCCGGTTCAGTCAGGGCTTCTTTAAAATCGCCCCCAATATTAAGTTCTGCCACTTCACGGCTCCAGCCTTCACGGCTTGCACTTCCCTGGTAGCCATACCCACGAAGAAAATCTCTTTTGTCGCCATACAAATTGGCAAACCGGGTGATATAAAAACCATTTGCCCTGCGGCCATAGGTTGTCTTATCTTCAAAGCCTTCTATCGTTCCCTGGGCTCCCAGCATGTAATGATGATCCATAATATTATGCCCCAGTTCTCCGCTGCTGCTGCCAAGTCCATCTGCCCATACATCCGTTGCTGAATTCATTAACACCCATGCACTGTTTAAAGCAGATGCATTTAAGAAAAGGATTTTTGCATTAAACTCATAGGTTTTATTTGTTTCTGCATCCAACACTTCAACACCCGTTGCTTTCTTTGTATTTTTATCGTAGATAATTTTTGTAACAATGCTCCACGGACGAACCGTTAAATTACCTGTAGCAGTTGCCGCAGGTAATGTAGAAGATTGTGTACTGAAGTAGCCCCCAAACGGGCAACCTTCCCAACAACGGTTTCTATACTGACATTGTGTTCTGGCCTGTAGCGGAGCTGTTAAATTTGCCACACGTCCAATAATCATGTGTCGGTCTTTATATTGCTGTTTAATTCTAGCAGCCACATCTCTTTCAACTACATTCAACTCCATCGGTGGTAAAAAATGTCCATCCGGTAAATGTGCCAACCCTTCCATTGAACCACTAATGCCTGCAAATTTTTCAACGTAATCATACCAGGGTGCCATTTCTTTATAACGGATTGGCCAGTCAATGGCAATGCCATCTTTTGCATTGGCTTCAAAATCGAGATCGCTTAAACGATAACTTTGCCTGCCCCACAGCAGTGAACGGCCACCCATTTGGTAACTGCGCCACCAGGCAAAGGGTTTTTCCTGCACATAAGGACATTCCTTTTCATTTACCCATGAATCCAGAATTGCTTCCTGTGCTGCTGTGCCATACATGGCCCAGTCTCTTGAAATTACAGGATTGTCTTTTTTATATTGTAAAGGAGCCTTGCCACGGTGAGGGAAATCCCACGGATCTTTACTGGCAGAAACGTAATCTTTTATATGTTCATGTGGCCGGCCACGTTCCAACATTAAAACTTTCAATCCTTTTTCTGTAAGTTCTTTTGCAGCCCAACCGCCGCTGATACCAGAACCAATTACTATTGCATCGTAGGTGTTTTGTGTAGCTGATTTATTATTGACGTTTGTGGAATCACCGGGCATAGCTTCTGTTTATTAAGTAGTTTTTGAAAATTATTTAAAAAAATCAGGCAATCGTTTGTGTTACAATTTAAGATAGTTATACCAACTAAAATCATTTGAAAATGCTTTTAACATTGCAGCAACCAGCACTGCTATCGTAGTTCAGTTATTTCAATTTTACGGTAATAAATTTCAGCGCCTTCTGACTGCACCAAAATTTTACCTTTTGTTACACTCGGATCTTCTCCTTCATTCACCACAATGCCATTCACTATATAAGTTATTTTTCCTTTATCCGCAATTACTTCTACCCTGTTCCATTCACCCGTTGGCTTTTCTGCGTTTATTTTTTTAAACACTCTGTGAAAACTATCAGGAATGCTCCGTATACCGCCAGTCATTATGGTTGTTTGGTCAATCAACCACATGTCGCCTACATCACCTTCCTGTATCTGGCACTCTATGGATTTTGGCCAAACCGTATCTTTGGCATCAGCCGGCATATAATAACAAATGCCGTTGTCTCTTTTGATAGTGTCGGCATCTCTTGGCGGATATTTTTTTGTACCCCATTTAAATTCAACTGTTAGATGGAAGTTGATAAACTCTTTTTCTGTAGCGATATAGCCAAACTCTTTTCCGGAAATGTGCAGAGTCCCATTTTCAATACTGAATACTTTTTCAGGATCATTGTTCTTGCCCTTTGATCTGAGAAAACTATACCATCCATTCAGGTTTTTACCATTGAATAATGGCTCTGCCTGTTGGGCGGTTGCGCCTATATAGGATAATAAGAAGCAGCAAAAAATTACTTTTTTCATACATGCAAGTTTTATTAAGCGAATTTATTCTTATTTACTGTTCGTTTCAAAAATCTTTGGTGCTTCATTGTTCATAGAGAAAATGATCAGGTTTTTTTTGCCTGCTTTAATAGGTGTGATATTTCTTACCTGCCCTTTTACCAATATTCCACTTAGGCTTTCGTTGACAGTTGTAAAGTTACCTTTTCCATCACCTTTTAACAGTAAGCCATAACTGGCATCGTAAATACCTGCCTCCGGTTTGCTCTGGTAAAAATTACCACC
>JAYWAU010000513.1:0-3101 GCA_043782265.1 Ferruginibacter sp.
CAAACCTTCCATAGCCTGACAGGGCAAAATCAAAACCCTTGTATTCAATCCTTATATTTAAACCCACTTCCAGTTTTGGATTTCTGCTGCCCATATAAATACGGTCTTTATCATCAATTACACCATCGCCATTGGTATCCTGGTATTTAAAATCACCGGGCTTTGCATTTGGTTGAATGAGGTTACCATTTTTATCTGTGTACGCATTTATCTCTGTTTGATTCTGAAATACTTTTACCTTTTGGTATCCCCAATAACGGCCTATTTCCTGGCCCACTTCAGATTTTGTGTAAGGCCCTTGTAACTCTTCTGTCAATCTGTAATAGCCTTGTGCATTTCCCAAAACAGGTTCGCCTGTTAAACCATAACTATCAAGATAGGGGGTGTTGTGAGAGAAATTAGCCGACAGATCATATTTAAGCTGATTGCTTTGTTTGCTTTTAAAGCCTACAGTTGCTTCCCAACCTTTATTGGAAATCTGCCCCAGGTTTAATTTTTGCCCGCCTGGGATTCCTAGTTCTTCTCTACCAACAAAATCTGTAAACAATAAGTCTTTTGCTTTTCTTTTATACAATTCTGCATTTACATACAACCTGCTTTCAAACCAATAAGAATCAAAGCCGATGTTCTGGTCAATATCCCTCTCCCATTTCAACTTGGGATTAGAAGGCCTTGCTACCACATAAATTGGAGAACCTACACGAGGATTACCGAAGTTTACTGTATTTACGCTGTTAAATGAAGGACTAAGAAAATTAAGATACGAGGCAGGGTCGTTGAGCGAGCTATTTCCGATTTCGCCATAGCTTGCCCTTATTTTTAAATAATTCAATTGTTTAAAAGAAGAAAGAAATTTCTCTTTAGTTGCAATCCACCCAATTGAACCGGAAGGGAAAATAGCATATTTGTTATCGTTGTAAAACCGGGACGAGGCATCTCTTCTAACATTGCCTTCTACGAAATATTTTTCCTTGTAATTATAGTTAAGCCTTCCAAAAATTGCTCCCCATGTATCCTGTGTTTCATAACCACCGGTACTTATGTAATCGCCCTGCATGTAATTGAGGTAATAATAATCAGGATTGGTAGGGTCCTGGCTTTTATAACGGGAAGCAGAGTTACCTAAACTGTATTCCTTTCTTGACTCGTACCCTGCCAGCAAATTAAAAGAATGAGCTTCATTTAATCGATAAGAATAATTGGCTGTTTGTGTCCAAATCCAGTTAAAAGTATGATTGGAATTATTGTAAGCATTGTCTGATTTATCAAGCGTAGAAGGATCTGTAGGATCAAAGTTTCTATCCAGGTTTCCATTATAATAACGCGGCGTGTAACCGGCACTGTAACCTTGGCCGGTATTGATATTCATTTGGCTTCTCAGGTGCAGATTTTTTATTGGACTTACTTCCACATAAGTAGCACCAATGATACCGATAACATAATTTTTATTATAGATACCCCTGGATAATGCTGCAACAGGGTTTGAATTTCTATCAATTCCGGTTTGACTGAATTGGCTGAACTGGTTAAAGCCAGGTCTTGATACAAAAACCGGCAAAGTAGGCTCCGTTCTCATCACGGGCATTAAATCGCCCTGCCCCGCATTAACCCAGTTTTCGAACCTTGGATTTAAGTTGAAACCAACCTTCAAATACCTATTTGGGGTAAAATCCAGATTCACTCTTGCTAACACCTTTTGCCAGTAAGCCCCACCCACCGTATAGTTCCCATCGGATTTAGTGTAGCCTATACTTCCAAAAGAGTTTAGCTTTTCAGTACCGCCGCTAAAACTAATATTCGCATTTATTTGATTGGCACTTTTAACAGACTCCTTCCACCAGTTGGTGTTAGCAGCATTGGCAGGTGGCACGTAAGCCGGATTTCTTCTTTTTTGCACCGCCATATATTCAGTAGCATCCGCCATTTTCGGATCCTGGTAGAATGCACTTCCATAAGAAACGTCTGCATCTGTTTGAAACCTGCCGAGCTTGCCTTTTTTGGTGGTGATAATAATTACACCACCGGAAGCATCGGAACCATATATCGCCGCACCTGAAGCATCTTTTAAAATGTCTATGTTTTCAATATCCGCCAAATTCACAAAATTTAATCCCGATCTGCCTAGGTTAATGCCGTCCATAATAACCAGCGGATCTGTACTATTTTGCAAAGAGGTAAATCCACGGATTAATATTTTTTGGGTAGGTGGATTTGCACCTCCGCTATTGGATATTTGCACACCCGAAGCCCTTCCTTGCAAAACAGAACCAAGATTTGTGGAAGGCATTCCGGCAAGATCGGATCCCTTAACAGAAGATATAACAGAGGTTACCGCATTTCTCTTTGTTTTACCGTAGCCCTTATCTACATAGATTTCTACATCTGCCAATTGATTTGCCCTTGGAACCAATACTGCATCAACGGTAGCAGCAGCAGCTATATTAGTAGTTTCAAAACCTACATAAGAAATCTCCAGCATGGCCCCTGCAAGAACACCAGATAAAGTAAAACTTCCATCTGCATTGGAGGAGGTACCTTTCTTTTGTCCTTTTTGTAATATACTAGCACCGCTAACAGCCTCGCCATTGGCAGACTTAACGGTTCCCTTTACTATCATTTGCGCCCACGATGTAATCACCATGCAACAAAAGATACAAATCAGTAAAATTTGTTTTGGAATTTTATTTTTCATATTTATAAAAGTTATCGTTTAAATGAATTATTTATTGACGTTCGAATTTGCAACGGTTGGTATAGGTATCAAACGTTACTTTATAAGTTATAGGCGTAGTAGTGATTGGGATATCGGTATTTACACCACCACCGAAAACGGTATAGTCTGGATCTTTATCAGAATCAAATCTCCAGAAATTACTCCAGCCATTGTTGGTGGTAATGATAAACTGGGCGGTTGTATAAGTGCTACCCGCTGGGGTTCCTAGCTTTACTATTTTTGTAAACCGATATGGATTGGCTGGGTCTTTATCCATCAATACAATATTTGGTAAAGTATTCTGCCAGTTCATATCAGGATAATCAGAAAATCCCCTTCCAACAAAAGCAGTTTGAGCATAAGCCCCCGTAGGATCGGGCATGGGCAA
>JAYWAU010000514.1:0-3097 GCA_043782265.1 Ferruginibacter sp.
GTAACAGATGCAGAGATTGAAGTAATGAATGAAACGGTAAAGTTGCAGGTGGAAGAGTGTGTGAAATTTGCCGAAGAAAGCCCCTGGCCCTCGGATGATGAATTGCTGAAAGACGTGTATGTGCAGCAGGATTATCCTTTTATTATGGATTAGTGGTTTAGGAAGTTTAGGGTTTAGTATGGTGAATATTATGGGCAATAAGTTTGTGGTATCAGGCACCGAGCAATAAATCAATTCAACAATAAAGCAATTAAATAAAATCAATAAAAAAATGTCAGAGAAGCAAGTAATAGCGGAAGCTGTAGAAACGAATGAAGTAGTGGAGAAGGCCAAAGATTTTTGGTCGAAATTTAGCAAGCCAATTATTTATGTTGGTGGGGCCGTTATACTTTTAGTAGGCGGATGGATAGCTTACAAAAACCTGGTGAAAGCACCGAACGAAGAAAAGGCTGCTGATTTAATTTTTCCTGCAGAGCAGGTGTTTGATAAAATGGCACAGCTTGGCTTTACCAAAGATTCCATCAACCTGGTATTGAATGGTGGTAGTGGTATTTCTGCAGGCGTGTTAAAAATAATTGCTAATTATGGCGGTACCGCTGCCGGCAACAGGGCCCACTTTATAGCCGGTGCCTGCTACCTTCATAACAAAGATTTTAATAACGCTATCAAACACCTGAAAGATTTTTCTACAAAAGCTACTCAGGTACAAGCTGCGGCTTACACTATGTTAGGAGATGCCAACTCCGAATTGAAAAGGAATGACGACGCATTTGACTACTATAAAAAAGCCATTGCAGTAAATACCAAAGATGAGTTTATGACCGGGGAAGCTTTATACAAAGCAGGTTTGTTTGCAGAGTCAATTGGTAAAACAAAAGAAGCGGTTGAGTATTTTCAAAAGATTAAAGACGGGTATCCAAAAAACAGCCACGCTGCTGATGTTGACAAATATTTAGCAAGGCTGGGCGTTTTAAATTAATCCATTCTATCATCAACTGCTCAATTGGAACATACAACGGATTTTAAAAATCAAGATTATTTTATGTCAGCCAATTCAGATAATTTATTAAGCATTACAGGTACCCAATTACCAAAGGGTGCCTGTGTAGTTATTATACGTACCGAGTGGAATGCCGCCATTGTAGGCGCCTTGGAAGCTGGCTGTAAAAAGGTACTGGATGAAAATAAAGTTTCTTATAAAATAGTAACAGTGCCTGGTGCATTTGAAATCCCTTTTGGTATAAAAAGATATTGGGAGCAGTGCAAATACAAAGAAGATAAACCACATGCGTTTATTACATTGGGCTGCATCCTAAGGGGCGACACCCCTCATTTTGAATATGTATGCAGGGCAGTAACAGATGGTGTGCTGCAATTAAATTTATGCCTGCCCATACCCACCATCTTTGGTGTACTTACCATAGATAACCAGCAACAGGCCGAGGAAAGGATTGGAGGAAAGCATGGACATAAGGGAGAAGAAGCTGCTGTGACGGCAATAAAAATGATAGCCCTTTCCATCCAAAACCTCTAAATTTTTTTTAGCTTTTGATGATAAATGCGTTTTAAAATATTGAAGAGTGAGTGTTTAATTATCAGTAGGATCTTTAAATTATAATACAACAAAATCTCCCGGTAATGAATAGGGGATAAGGGAATGAGAGTACAAATATTCATACCGTGTTTTATTGATCAGCTATATCCGCAGACGGCTTTTAATATGGTAAAAGTGCTGGAGAAGGCTTGTTGTGAAGTGCATTATAATACCAACCAAACCTGTTGCGGCCAGCCTGCCTTTAATGCTGGATTTTGGGAAGAGGCAAAAGAAGTATGTACCAAGTTTATCAAAGATTTTGACAATGCAGATTACATCGTTTGCCCCAGCGCCAGTTGTGTGGGTTTTGTAAAAAACTATTACAGTAAACTGTTTGAAAATTCATCGGCACATAACCAGGTAAAAGATTTGAGCAACCGTATTTTTGAATTCTCCCAATTTTTAACGGATGTATTAAAGATAGAAAATTTTGGTGCCGAACTTAATGTTGCTGCTACTTACCATGACAGTTGTGCTGCATTAAGAGAATGCAAAATAAAAGACGCCCCGAGAAAATTACTGAGCAATGTAAAAGGATTGCAACTGATAGAGATGAATGATACAGAGACCTGTTGCGGCTTTGGTGGTACTTTCTCTATAAAATTTGATGCCATTTCTGTAAGCATGGCCGACCAGAAAGTAACCAATGCAAAAGCTACCAATGCTGAGTATATTATTTCAACAGACATCAGTTGCCTGATGCACTTAGATGGCTACATACAAAACAAAGGCCTCTCCATTAAAACCATGCACATTGCAGATGTGCTGGCCAGTGGTTGGGAATAGTAAATATTTTATACCTCGTTTTATATTTCCCCTGCTATATTTTATCCAGTCCCGTTCATAAAAATAGCCGCATTAAAAAATGCGGCCAAAATTTGCATATAACGAACAGGGCTTGGCGATGGCAGGGCATTCATAAAGTCCAGCCCGGAACCGCAGCCCAATAGAATTACTAAAGATGAAATTAAGAATAAAAAGTTGAGTAAAGAAAAGTCAGCC
Organism: Ferruginibacter sp.; assembly: GCA_043782265.1. GTDB lineage: Bacteria > Bacteroidota > Bacteroidia > Chitinophagales > Chitinophagaceae > Ferruginibacter. The sequence continues at coordinate 2,597 of JAYWAU010000514.1, forward strand.
CGGAACTACAGATGATAGTAGTACAAAAGCTGATGGAATGCAGGTCAGCCCTGCTATTGCCAAACCCAATGTAAGCTGCTGTGGTTATTTGTCTGCAACGCTGTGCCATTCATGTTCAACCTTTGTCATTAGTAAAGCATTGTCAAACTTAACCGAACCTTTTGGAAATACTGTTTCATTTTCAAAAAAACTTGATTTCACATTGCTTACTTCAAGAGGTTTCACTTTCCAATTATAAACTTCAAGTTTTAGTCCGTCAAATTTTTTGCCATTTGGTGAATAACCAACTTCACCTTTTTCAAAAAAATCTGAAACATTTTCTAATGTTCCAAAAACAGAATTAGTGTCAAAGGTTTTAACTTCTTTTGCGTCTATAGAAATTTGCGTTTCATTAGAACTTGTGAAGTCAATGTGATAATTTTCGTTTGTCTCAGTTACGTTGAACTTTGCTAAATGATGTTTTCCTGGAAATAGTCTTCCGCCAACAATTGTGTTTAGTCT
>JAYWAU010000515.1:0-3095 GCA_043782265.1 Ferruginibacter sp.
GAATTATATAGAACACAGTTTAAAAGCACCGCAATCTATATAAAACAAAATAGTGGAAGTGATGAAGATGCAGAAGATATTTTTCAGGAAGTAGTTTGCACCTTTATCGACCTGGTAAAAAAAGATAAGTTCAGGGGCGAAAGCAGTGTCAGTACATTTTTGTATTCGCTCACACGTAATATCTGGCTCAATGAATTAAAGAAAAGAGGAAGAGCAAAATTAAGGGATGAAAAATTTGAGAAAGGAAAGGAAACAACTGACATGGACATAAGTCATTATATCATTCACCGGGAATTGAAAGCCAAATTGATGGCGTTAGTGGATACATTGGGAGAAACATGTAAAAAAATATTATTGGCTTTTTACTTTGATAACCTGGCCATGAAGGAAATTGCGAATGTAACTGCCTTTGAAAATGAACAGGTGGTAAGAAACAAAAAATACAAATGCCTGAAGCAATTAGAACAAATGATTGCTGAAAAACCTGAGTTGGCAAAAAACCTAAAATCTATACTGGCGTATGAATAATAATTTTACTACAACAGAATTACTTATCCAATATCTTGATGGTGATTTGGAAGGTAGTCAATTAGATGCTATAAAGAAAAGTATCGAAGACAATGCTGATGTGAGGGAAGAATTGCAGCAACTTAGTTTGGCAAAGGATGCTATAAAAAGTTATGGGTTAAAAAATAAAGTAAGTTTTATCCATAAGGAAATGATGGAAGAACTGAAACAAAACAATACATCCAACACAGGTGGTGTAGTTAGAAAAATGATTCAATACATTGCCAGGATTGCCGCAATAGTAATTTTAGTATTAGGCTCAGTTGAAGCATATCAATACTTAACCCTTTCGTCAAAAAAATTATTTAATGAAACCTATACTGCTTTTAACTTACATGAATCGAGAGGACAAATAAATTCCGAAATAGAAGATGCTTTTAAGAATGCGAATATGAATATGGTTATTGAGCAATTCAATTCAGCCAAAATCCCTGACACGAAGGATTATTTTTTTGCAGGCAATGCATTTCTTAGTCAACATCAACCGGCAAAAGCAATAGATGCCTTTATAACATTACAACAAAAAAACAAAACGGATAACACTCATTACTTTGAAGAGGATATTGATTATTATTTTGCCCTAAGTTATCTTGCAAACAATGAGCCTGCAAAAGCCATTCCTCTTTTCGAGAAAATTCATTCTGATAAAAACAATCCTTATCATCAAAAGGTTAGTTCCTGGTTTCTTATAAAAGTAAAACATTTAATCCCATAAAAAGTGTCTCCTTACATACTTTTCTTTACCCCCGATAACCGGGGGTATTTTTTTTATTGAAATATGATTACAAATGATTTCGCAGTATTTACCAATCTATGTATCTGTTGTAATTAACCAGATAAATTCAATAAACTAAAATTAAAAAACATTAAAAAAACAATATGAAAACACTTTCAATTTCGAAGCTACAGCCAGCATTAGCAGCACTTGCCATTTGTATTGCTATGGCAGCTTGCAAAAAAAACGAATTATCTGCAAACGGCGGCAACGCTGCGGGTAAATCATCGGTAAACATTTATTTAACGGATGACCAATCGTTGGTATTCGACCATGTTTTTCTTGACATAAACAAAGTAGAAATAAAAGTCGAAGACAGCGCTGAAGATAAACATGAAAGCGAGCACCAAAGCGAAGCAGATGACAACGATAATAAAGGTGATGTATCCGGAGGCTGGACCTCAGTTAACATTCATCAAGGCGTTTACGATATACTTACATTTAGAAATGGCCTCGACACATTATTTGCATCAAGCTCTTTTCCTTCAACAAAAGCGCTAAAAAAAGTAAGGCTTACTTTAGGAACCAACAACGCTGTTCAAAGTAATGGAATTACTTCTCCACTTGTATTAAAGAACAATGACAATTTTGTAGTGATAAAAATTGATGAATCAATGGTGCAACTTAACTCAGGCGGACTTACTAATTTTTGGATAGACATTGATGCTGGCCGTTCTATTAAAAAACATGGAAATGAGTTTGAATTAAAACCAAGTGTAAAAGTATTCAGCAAAGAAAAAGCAGGTAGTTTAGAAGGTCGTGTGAGTCCAAAAGATGCTGCCTCAATAGTGATGGCTATTAATGGTACTGACACAACAAGTGCCAAACCTGAAGCTGAAGGTGAATTTAAATTTATAGGTTTAAAACCTGGCACCTACTCTTTATTGTATCATGCAACAGCCAACAACTATTTTGACACAACTATCAATAACATCAAGGTTACCGGAAAGGAAGATGTAAAAGTGGCAACAGTTATTCTCCATAAGTAATAAATAATTCCTATGAAACCAACCCGGGTGTAGTTTTATACCTGGGTTCTTTTTTTAAATATTACAACAATAATTAAAAAAAATATCAAAATAATTGTGGCTAAAGTCTCCCATCTAAACCCGCTATTAACCAAAGATGTATGATCGCCTATTAATACCAGGTGTGCCCAATAAGCAGGCGTTTTAAACCTGGCCTCAATATCGTCAGTCTTTAAATAATCAATTTTCGCTTTTTGCAACGCCTCATCTTTTGCCAGCCCTTTTTGCAAATAATAATGTACCCTTTTAATAATAAAAGCAGTGGCGATATCATCCGCTTTCCATAAAGAAGTAATTATACTTTTACATCCTGCATAAGAAAAAGCCCGAGAAAAACTAATCACTCCTTCCCCATTTACCAATAAGCCACTTCCTGTTTCACAGGCACTTAAAATTACCAGCTTTGCAGCCTTCATATCAAGGTTATAAATTTCAGCTTCATACAAGCGATGTATTGAATCAGCATCACTTTTTAATCCATAAAATTCAATATAAGACGTTAATGGATTGGCATCATTTACAACAGCATGTGTAGCTAGATGAATAATAGGAAACTGACCTGATAAGGATGTAAATGCTGTTCGTGTAGCCTCTACTCCTATTATTTTTTTTCCGGGCAGGTTATTAATCTCATCGCCTGAAGCCGACAGCGAAGGCATTGCCATTGCATTATTGTCTTTTTCTGCAAAAGGTGCCATGGCTAAAACATTGTAAGCTGCTTTATC
>JAYWAU010000516.1:0-3095 GCA_043782265.1 Ferruginibacter sp.
TTTTGGGAGAACAGCTTTCTTCTATTATTTGCTGCACGTACTGCTGATACATTCGCTTGCTACCATTGTTTTTTTTGTAAGAGGACATACTTTGCAGCAGGCATTCAAACCTCCCTTTAATATCACATGGCCATTTGTATTTGCAGGAGAAGGATTTAATCTTCCGGTAGTTTTTATTATTTGGATTTGCGTGGTGGTGGCACTGTATCCTTTATGCAAATGGTACGATCAATACAAAACCAATCACAAAGAAAAATGGTGGCTGAGTTATTTGTAAAATAAAACTGAATCGCTTTATTGATTCAAATATATAGAAATCACCGTTTCAAAATTTATTAATTAAACCAACAAAATGGAAAATCTGGAAAATGAAGGATTAAAAAGAGAGCTGGGTATTTTAGATGTTGCCACCAATGTTGTTAATATATGTATCGCCAGCGGCATTTTTTTATTGCCTTCAATCATTGCAGGTATCCTGGGTAATATGAGTATCATCGCCTATATACTCTGCGGCATTATGTTTTTGATGATAGCACTTTGCTATGCCGAAGTAGGCAGCCGCATCACTGCATCGGGCGGCGCTTATATTTATATTGAAAAGGCTTTCGGCCATTATGCAGGCTTTTTGGCAAATACTATTTTCTGGTTAGGTACAGGCACCTTTGTATCGGCTGCATTAATTAATGGCATGGTGGATATGCTGTCGGTGGCTTTTCCAATTTTTACAAATCCTGTTTACAGGGCATTGTTTTTTTTCATACTATTTGGGTGCTGCTGCTACATCAATATATTAGGTGTTAAACTGGGAATGACTTTTATTAAAATTATCACCGTATTAAAATTAGTACCCCTCATCATATTGGTGGTGGCGGGGCTTTTTAGTATAAAAGGTGGCAACCTTGCATTCGGCGAATTTCCATCTTTTAAAAATATTGGGGCTGCTTCTTTAATTTTATTTTTTGCTTTTTCCGGGGGTGAAACCGCTTTAAATATCAGCGGAGAAATGAAAAATCCAAACCGTACCGGTCCTTTTGGTTTATTGATTGGCGTAGTTAGTATTGTGTTGTTTTACTCTTTGATACAACTGGTGTCGCAAGGTGTACTGGGAGCTGATTTGATCAATCATAAAGAAGCACCCCTGGCTGCTGTGGCATTTTCCCTTTTCGGTTCCACTGGTTCCACTATATTAATTATCTGTGCGGTAATCTCCATTTTTGGTTCCTTTAATTCACTGATATTACTTTTTCCAAGGGTAATGTTTGCAGGGGCGAAAGATGAATACCTTCCAGCTATCTTATCCAAAGTTCATCCAAAATATGCTACTCCACATTGGGCTATTATTGTATTTTCCTTTATAGGTTTTATGGTGTCAGTTTCGGGAGGATTTAAACAATTGGTCGTGATAGCAACCATATCATTGCTGTTGCTTTATATTGGCGTTGCATTATCACTCATCAAATTCAGGGTAACAAAAAATGAAATCGCTCCTGCAAGTTTTAAAGTCCCCGGGGGCCTAATTATTCCTGTCACTACTATCGTCGTCATTACCTGGTTTCTCTTCCAATCAACATCCAATGAAATAATAGCAACGGGCATATTTATCACACTAACTTCTGTTATATACCTGCTGCGCTATTTTATTATGAAACGAACTATTAAAACCAGTCTTTAACAAGATAAAAATTAATCTTAGTAAAAATTCAAAATCAAAATATATTTAAAAATGAAAAATAAAACCTGCTTCTTTTTTGCAACATTGTTATTGATAACTGCAAACAGCTTTTCACAATCTATTGGTCAGGTAGAAAAATTAGCTGCTGCTGATTCAATCCGCCTCGCGGAAATTTTTAAAGACCTGCATCAAAATCCTGAACTGGGTTTTATGGAGGTTCGTACATCAGGTATTATTGCCAAAGAATTGAAGGCGTTAGGGTACGAAGTAATTACCGGCCTTGGTAAAACCGGGGTAGTAGGCATCTTAAAAAACGGCGAAGGTCCCGTAGTAATGTACCGTGCCGATATGGATTGCAATTCGGTAAAAGAAATTACCGGCCTGCCCTATTCAAGTACCAAAACCATGAAGAAAGATGATGGTACCGAAGTACCGGTAATGCATGCCTGCGGACATGATGCGCATGTAACCTGGCTGCTGGGCATTGCAAAAATAATGGTGGCCTTAAAGGCAACCTGGAAGGGAACACTGGTAATGCTGGCGCAACCTGCCGAAGAACCGTTGACCGGTGCAAAGGCAATGGTGAACGATAAAATGTATGAGAAAGGAGTACCAGTGCCCGATTATTTATTTGGGCTTCACACTACACCCATTGCAACAGGTAGCATTAAAAACGGCTCCGGTGAAAGGGCTGCTGGCAGCGATCAATTGGATGTAACATTTTATGGCATTGGCGGCCATGGCTCCACGCCTGAACTTACCAAAGACCCTGTGGTGATGGCTTGCAATGCAGTGATGCAGTATCAAACAATTATCAGCAGAAGTATTGCAGCGCAGGATGTGGCTGTGCTCACCGTTGGCGCTATCCATTCCGGCGGCGATAACAATGTAATTCCGGCTTCAGCAGTTGTAAAACTAAACCTGCGTTGGTTCAATGATAGAATAAGAAACATTTTGCTGGATGGTATTAAAAAAATTAATGAAGGCATTGCTGTTGCCAACGGTTTATCAAAAGAAAACTATCCATCGATATTAATGAAAGGAAGTGTGTATCCGCAGGTAAATGATGCGGCAGTTGCGGACAAAGTAAACAAGGCGCTTGCAACTATTATATCTCCTGAAAAAATCATCACCAACACGCCGCCAATAATGGGGTCAGAAGATTTTAATCATTTGGTGCTGGGCAATAATAAAACACTTTGCGATTATATATGGGTGGGTACTGCTAAACCCGATTTGTATGCAAGAGCATTGAGTGAAGGAAAGGCTGCTCCTTTTTATAATCACAACGGAAACTACCAGGTTGACCTTGCTGCCATTCCATTGGGAACAGTAATTGGTGTGACAGCTTTACTCGAATTATTTAAAAAGTAACTATTACCGCCTAACCACCTAGATTTGAACTGTATAGCAAATAGCACTT
>JAYWAU010000517.1:0-3091 GCA_043782265.1 Ferruginibacter sp.
TTGGGGCATACAAAATCTTTACAAAAAGCGATAAGATTTTCGCAAGGTTGGATTTTAACTTAAACGAAAAGAACTCATTGATGCTGCGTGCCATATATACTGATGGAAAAGGTAATAATCTAGAGCGTTCATCTACCAATTTTCAGTTTGGTTCAACAGACTTTACACAGTACACCAAGAATTTAAACCTGGTGGCTGAGTTAAAAACAAAATTAAGTGCCAACGTAAATAACCAGTTTAACTTTAGTTTTATTAAGGTACATGAATTCAGGGATTTTCCTGGTACTATCGCACCTTATATGGACATTGATAATGGCCGTATAACATTGGGTACCTGGAGGGAAGCATCCATCTATAACCTGAAGCAACAAACCATTGAAATAAGTGACAATGTTACGGTAACAAAAGGCATCAATAAGTTTACTTTTGGAACGCACAATGAGTTTTACAATCTTAGTTATGGGTTCATTAATTCATACAATGGCCGTTGGGAATATAACAGGGGAGTTAATAGCTTTTTAGCAGATAACCCAAGCCGTATCAGAGGTGCTTTTATTTCTGACCCAAAGCTAAGTAACAGTAGGGATGATATTTACAATAACCCTCCTAATCCATTTACGGTCGGCCTTTCAAGTGTTTATGCACAAGATGAAATCAGCCTTAGCAGGAGGTTTAAATTGTCTCCTGGTATCAGGTTGGATTATTCTTATGTCGGTTCTCAGCCCTATCTTGATCCAGCCTTAAATTCAACCAATTCTGCCGGATATGTTTCTGCTCATCCAACTTACACAAACACTGCATTTAAAGATTTAACCGGTAAGATACCTTCAAGATTAGCAGTTTCACCGCGTTTAGGTTTTAACTTTGATGTGAAGGGAGACCAGTCCATTATCATTCGTGGTGGTACCGGAATATTTACCGGAAGGGTACCTTTTGCATGGTATGGTTATGCGTATACTTTAAATGGAGGAACCTATGGCAATATTGACTGGAATGGAATTGCGGCAGGTAAGACTGTTCCGCTTGCGATAGACCCTCAAGGATTGAAAGATACTGTAACAAAATATGGTGGTGCTTCAAGGAGTAGTACCAGGGAAATTGATGTATTCGACAATAATTTTAAATTGCCAACTGTATGGCGTAGTAGTATTGCTGCGGATTTTAAATTTGGGAATGGATATAAATTTACTGCTGACTTCCTTTACACAAAAACTATTTATGATGTAAAATATCAGCAGATTAATCTAAAGGATTCTGTTGCATATTACACAACTGGCCCTACCCAAACACCGGTTTATATTGGTGGAAAATATAATGCTGCATATTCAAATGTTTATTTCTTAACCAATACTAAAGAAGGCTACAGGTACAACATTACTGGCCAGTTGTCTAAATATACCAATAACATCAAAATGGGTAATGGACACATGTTGAATATGAACTGGAGCGTTGCGTATACTTACGGTATGAGTAAGGATATCACGAACGGTATCCGTAATTCATGGGAAAGTAGTTATAATGTAAACCCAACAAATGTACCAAGTAACTCTCAACTGGCTTACTCAAACTTTGATTTACGTAACAGGATTGTCGCTACATGGTCGGGTAATTTTATTTGGAACAAATCTAATATCTCTTCCTTGTCCTTCTTTTATGCCGGAACATCTGGTAGCCCTTACAGTTTAATTTACCAATCAGCAGCGTTTGGTTCGGGATCAAATGCGCCCTTAGTATATATACCCAAAAATCAGGCAGATATCAATTTAAGAGATAATGGTAGTTATACTGCTTCACAACAATGGACTGATTTGAATGCCTTAATCAGTAACGATAAATATTTAAGTAGTCGTCGTGGTCAATATGCTGAGCGCAATGGAATGCGCACTCCCTGGAATCACGACCTGGATATGAAACTAATGCACGAATTCAAATTGAGTAAAACCAATAAATCAAAATCATTGCAAATTAGCTTTGATCTGTTTAATGTATTGAATTTACTAAACAACAATTGGGGACATGTTACTTTTGTAACCAACCTTAATAACTACACTGTAAATTTCCTGAAATTTGTAAACGATGGCACACACGCAGTGGGTGCACCGGCAACTGGTTATACTCCTTCATTCAATTTTGTTAAACCTACCGGACTTAATGATCATTACTATACAGTTGATCCTATCAGCAGCCGTTGGCAGGGACAATTTGGTATTAAATATAATTTCTAAAGAAGAAGAAAATAAAAGGAGCATATTTAATTCAACCAATTTTTTATGTATTAATCACCCGATAGTTTTATCGGGTGATTTTTTTAGTAACATTTAATTAAAGCTGCAATAATATTTTGGTAACAAACTTATTTAAACTTGCACTAATAATTAAATATTCAAATACACCAGCCTCTGCATAGCAATCCAAACAAGTTCCTTAAGCAAATAGTAAATTCTCATGCTTGTACCACCCGATATTCTTACCGGGTGGTTTGTTTTTAAATTCATCTTGGGGCAATTCAAATTGTCGCAAGGGTTGCCAACCTTTTGTAGGATTATTGCTATTCAGCAGTAGCTTTCGAAAGGTTGGCAACCCTGAGTCTGCGAATTTGAAATGCACCCTTCCTTTTTAGAGGGCCATTTTATTATCTTTATGCAATGAAAATAGGTATTGTATTCTTTGCGCTATTAATTTTTTTTACTGCCTGTAAAAGACCCAATACAAAAATTAAAGAACGTATCAGCAATTCTGACAGTGTTGCTATCAATTATTTTAAAGGTGATGGGACAATGGACACTGTAGTAGCCGTAAAGATTGTCCGTGATAAAAAAATGATCAGTCAGCTAAGCGATTTAATCAGTACATCTTCAGCTATTGTAAATCTCACATGTGGATACGATGGCTCTCTTCATTTTTTTAAAAAGGATATGGTGGTGCAGGATATTGATTTTAGAATGAATGATGTGAATTGTATGTTTTTTACATTTAAACAGGAAGGGATATTTGTTGCCACAAAGCTGTTGCCAGAAGCAAAACAATTATTGGAATCAGTTAGGGAATAGAGATTCTTATTATACCCATCTTGCAACCAAAGTATTAATCA
>JAYWAU010000518.1:0-3091 GCA_043782265.1 Ferruginibacter sp.
AGAACGACGCATATTAACTGCGGATGAATCCTTGATAGATGCAGGTTCTGCATTGCAACTCTCCCACGCTCCTGTGCCTTATGGCATCTTCAATATTAAACTGATGAAATGCGGCGGCATTCGTGGTGCAAGAGAAATCGCTGTCATTGCGGCCAATGCCGGCATTGATTTGTTCTGGGGCTGCAATGACGAAAGCATGGTGAGCATTGCGGCAGCCCTGCATGTGGCCTACAGTTGCAGCAATACAAAATACCTTGATCTTGATGGTAGTTTTGATTTAAGCAGTGACCTTGTCACCGGCGGTTTTATTTTAAAAGATGGCTATCTCTATTGCAGTGCAGAAGCCGGTTTAGGTTTACACAAAATATAAATTGATAACAGTAAGATAAAAAAAAGACAGGTTGGGTGCATTTAAAATTGTTGCAGACTTCAGGGTTGCCAACCTTTCGAAATCAACTGCTGAATAGAACAATCCTGCAAAAGGTTGGCAACCCTTTGCGGAAATTTTAAATGCACCCGACTGGCTAAAAGCTTTATTAGCCTACATTTACAACATGAAGTTTAACATCTTTAGTGAATTATCTTACGAAGTATTTTCTCCCACCACATTTATTTTTAACATACAGGCTGCCCATTTACCGAACCAGCAAATAACTGATGAATCACTTTTTATAACACCCGGAATAGACTTTACTGAATTTAGTTTAAACAATGGAGATGCCCGTTTTGTAAAACTGGAAGCACCGAATGGAATGTTTTTTACCATCACTTACCATGCAACAGTTGATGTACAATACACAACCATTAAGGAAAAAACATTACTTAAACCGATACCCATCATTGAAATGGATACAGAGGTGTTGCCCTTTCTTTTTCCGAGCAGGCATTGCCAGGCTGATAAATTACGAAAGCTAAGCACAAAATTATTTGGACAATTGCCTGGTGAATACAACAAAGCAGTTGCTATTAACGACTGGATATTTTACAATATAGATTATATAACCGGCACCACCGACTCCGGCACATCAGCATACGACACGCTGATACAGCGGGAAGGTGTATGCAAAGATTTTGCACATTTAGGCATTGCTTTTTGCAGGGCATTGGATATTCCGGCCCGCTATTTTACAGCCTATGCCTGCAACCTAAATCCACCTGATTTTCCTGCCTCCTTTGAAGCTTATATTGGTCGTCATTGGATATTTTTTGATCCAACCAGGTCGGTACCTATTAACGGCCTGGTAAAAATTGCCAATGGCAAAGATGCCACAGAAGCAGCAGTAGCAAGCTTTTTCGGCAATACCAATTGTACTTATATGAATGTACAATGCAATCCTGCAGAGGAGGGTTTTATACCTTATGCAGCAACAACTGGTAAAGTAGAAGCATTATCATACATGTAAAAACTTACTTTTAAATTATTAGCAGGTATTAATAATTCGAAAATCTGTTATCATAATTTTACAAAGGGTGCAATTAAAATCTTTACAAGCGTTGCGACAATATGAAATGCACCTGTTTACAATAAAGTGCACTAAAAAATCAGTAATTTTATATTCTCCAAAAACAGATATTATGAAAAAAATACTCTTAGTGCTTTTTTGCAGTTCCTTTATTTTACCTGCAATGGCACAGAACAAAACAACCAAACTTAATAAGCCTGACCCCAATAAAAAAACAATGATTGTTGAAGCATCCTGCGGTGAGTGCCAGCTGGGTTTAAAAGGAAAGAGCTGTGATCTTGCTGTTCGCATTGATGGCAAAGCCTATTTTGTTGACGGAACAAAAATTGATGATTATGGTGATGCGCATGCAAAAGAAGGTTTTTGTGAAGCCATAAGCAAGGCTGAAGTGCAGGGCAAAATAGTGAACAATCGTTTTAAGGCAACCTATTTTAAATTGCTTCCTCAGGCCGAAGATGCAACTCCTAAAAAGCTTTAAGCAAAAGGTTGTTTAATTGAAACACTTGGCTGAGAAAACCATTTCACACCATCTTCAGTCATGTAAGCACAATCCTCCAGGCGAACACCAAATTCACCTACTATAGAAATGGTAGGCTCAATGCTAAAGCACATCCCTGCCTGTAACAACTGCTTGTTTCCCTTCACCATATTTCCCCACTCATGCCCATCCATGCCAATACCATGACCAGTGCGGTGTGGTAGGCCGGGTAGTTTATAACCGGGTCCAAAACCAGCGTCCGTCAGTACTTTTCGGGCGGCAGCATCTACATTTTCACATGCAGCCCCAAGCTTTGCTGCTGCAAAACCAGCGGCCTGCGATTTTTGTTCCAGGTTCCATATATCCAATTGACGTTTGGTTGGCGCTGCACCAAAAACAATCGTGCGACTGATATCAGATGTGTAGTCATGCACACTGCATCCGCAATCCATTAAAACGATATCTCCCTTTTTCAATTTTTGTGGCTGAATACTGCCATGCGGAAAAGCAGATGCTTCGCCAAAAAGGCAGAGTGCACCATCTGATTTGCCCCCCATTTGTCTATGAGCTATATCAATAATGTAGGAAAGATCATTGGGAGACATGCCTTCTTTTAGTTGACTGATACCAACTTTAATGGCAGCAACAGTTATGTCACTTGCCTTTTGCATTAAAGCAATTTCAGCAGCGGATTTTATCATACGGCAGGGAACAGTAACCGAATCTCCACTTACAAAATTTAAATGAGCTGCTTCTTTTTTTATTCCATCCAAAATAAAAAAACGAAGCCGTTCTTCAATTCCAATAGTGCCACTTTCAATCCCTGCATCTTTAAAAACTTTCACTATTTGTTTATAAGGACTTTCATCTTCCTGCCATGCATACACTTCTTTCCCTATTTTAATTAACTCTCTCAATCTGTCTTCTTCAAAACCCGGACAAACATATTTTACTTCACCCCTTGCAGGAATAATAGCTACCATGGTGCGTTCGCTTGGCCACCAACTTATGCCTGTAAAATATTTTAATGTAGTACCTGCTTCTATTACCAGTGCTTCCATTTTTTGTTCAACCAATAAACGTTGTGCTTTTGCAATGCGTGCCATTCTTTCCTGTAAAGTAATGGGTACTGCATCCATGCTCATAGATT
>JAYWAU010000519.1:0-3088 GCA_043782265.1 Ferruginibacter sp.
CAGGAATATCTTGTGAATGAAATTCCTGAACCTTCGAAGGTTCAGGAATATCTTGTGAATGAAATTCAGGAAGTATATCGTTTGCAGGGTGTGAAGATCAATGACAAACACGTTGAAGTAATCGTTCGCCAGATGATGCGTAAAGTAACCATCGAAGATGCTGGTGATACTATATTCTTAGAAGGCGATACAGAAGATAAATTGGACTTTAATACCGAGAACGATAATATCTTTGATAAGAAGGTTGTTACCGAACATGGAGAAAGTACCAAATTAAAAACTGGTCAGATTGTAACGCTTCGTGAAGTGAGAGAAGAAAACTCTATCCTGAGAAGAGCAGACAGAAAATTAGTTGAATTCCGTGATGCCAAACCAGCCACATCTTCACCGTTGTTGCTGGGTATTACAAAAGCATCATTGGGTACACAAAGCTGGATATCTGCCGCTTCGTTCCAGGAAACTACTAAGGTATTGAGCAGTGCAGCCATCAATGGTAAGCTTGATCTGATGCAGGGATTGAAAGAGAACGTTATCACAGGTCACCCGATACCGGCAGGTACAGGTTTACGTGAGTTCGAAAATATGATTGTTGGAAGCAAGGAAGAATATGAATTGCTGATGACAACCAAGGAAGCGATGAGTTTTGACGAAGAAGAATAATTCGATTAATTCATAAATAATGTAGTTAAAGGAGCAAGATTAATTTCTTGCTCCTTTTTTTTAAGATCTTTTATGAAACAATTGATAATATGATGCCATTATTTTATTGATGTTAAAGAAATACCCAAGATGATTTGTTTTTTATTTTAACTTATTCCACAAAGATTTTTTAATTGACCAAAATCAGTATTAGATATAATCACAATCATTTTAATATGATAGTCATCTTATTAATTTCGCAATATACTTCACACTAAAAGTTGCCAAATGAAAAGTCTTTCAACAAATAACAAAGGTTACTTTATTTACCCGGGTTTGTATGTGCCCATTCTAAAAAAAGAGGAAGTATTATCAACTTTCAATCTCTTTAAACACGATGAAATGGTTCATCCTTCAGCTAATGTGTATGAATTGGAAGATTCTTTTAAAGTAGAGTTAGTTATTCCAGGAGTAAACAGAGAGGATTTTTTGATTGATACCGATGAAAATATCTTATCTGTTTACGCAGTGCATAAAGATAATGTACTTACTGAAAATGAAAACTTTCAATTGCATGAATTCAAATATGCTTGTTTTGACCGTCATATAATTTTACCGGAAAATGCTGATACAGATTTTATAAGTGCAGAGTATCGTGCAGGAATTTTGCATTTATCTGTTCCAAAATCAAATCATCCTAAAAAGCATTTGCATGGTAATGTTGTGGTGTATTAATTATTCGTTTTTTGCCATTAAAGAAATAGCAGCATTCTTCAATTTTATTTAAATCTCCAGTTCAATATATGCAGAAATATCTTTTTCTTTTGATGACTGCACATCCCAAAGCAGCTTTCAAAAATTCTACCCTGTTTTAAATATTATTCCAGCCAATTCCTTTTGATTGTTTTAGCAGGAAATTATCAAACTCTTTTCCATCATTTTCTACTTTAATTAATAAGTGGCATTGCGGAAGCAGATTCAGTAAACTGTTCCATTGTTTTATCTGCACCCATATCCCGTTAAAAGTAACAATGAAAGCAACAGGGAACAATTTGTTTTCATAAATCAAAATAAAAATTTACCAGTAGCATATAAATTAAAGCGATATCAATGGGATGTTGTCACATCTTTTTTTATAATTTTTGACGAGAGAAAATATCCTGTTTTTAAGGGAGAGAAAATGCAATTATATAGCACCATTTTTATGCTGTTCAAATTGCAGTAATAAAAATGAATCTATGAAACGTTCTATCCTGTTTTACCGATGCTTGTCAATTTCCCTATATCCGGTTTAGGATAAAATTTTCAAAAGTCACGTAGCAATATTTTTTAAAAAATACACTTTAAAAATCAACAATGAAAAAACAATTAACCGTTCTTCTATTGGTGCTGCTTTCGTCAGGCATAGCCTTATCTCAAACCAAAACAAAACAGCCTGTAAAGAAGGCTGTATCTGCATTAGAGAAATTATTTACTGGTTCGGGTTTACCATACAGTATGGTCAACGACAGCCTGGCTGTAATTCCTTATGGGGGAGAAAATATCGCTTCCTATAAGGTGCTGGTTCAGTCAATAAGCGACCTGATAATTGTTTTCACCGACCTTACAGAAACACTGCCGGGAAAGATTGATTCTACAAAATATAAATACCTGCTGCAACAGAACGATCACTTTGATGTAGTTAAAATAGGAATAAACGCTGACGACAATTCGGTTAACCTGAGAGCTGATTTGTATAAAGCCGGCACCAATAATGCACTATTTAAAAGGGTGGTTGAACAGGTTGCCAACGTTACCAATATTATTGGCGGAGATTTTAAATAGCATGAATTGATGGAAAAGTAACATGAAAAATAGTTCCCCGGCATTTGAAATGTTAATGGCAATTGTTTATAACCTGTCTCAGAAAAAACAAACTATATCCGTGAGCAACAAGTGCGGCAAACTAAATTATTATCTCCAAAAAATAATCATGAAATACACAGTATTGTTGTTAATCATTCTCATTACGTTTTCGTCGGCAGCGCAGGATTGTAGTAAAGAAGTACTCAGGCAAAAGAAAGGTGCCTGGAAAGCAGGTGTACAGGGGGCTGTGGCCAATGTAACGCCAGAGGATTTGGGAAGAGAAAAATATTTGCTGGGGGCGATTCATAAAATGCTTACAGCCGGTTACAGCCCAACTGGTTGCCAGGTTAGTTATAGTACAGTTTATGGCAAACAACTCTCTGCCGCAAAAAACTGGATAGCCGATCCATACCATTTTGCCATGTATATCCTGCCTTACGTATGCGATCAAAAGAGTCTGATAAATCAAAATTCAATGTTGCCATTGCGTCTGCGACAAATATTAAAATTCTGACTAACGTTTTTAATTTGTAATGATTATTAAGTAATTATAAATCCAACGTCTTCAGGTTTAATGTCCAATTTAGCAATGTTTCGCTTCATT
>JAYWAU010000520.1:0-3083 GCA_043782265.1 Ferruginibacter sp.
GGGACAGTTAGCGGTTGCTTCTGTTTCGCTTTTTGTAACATTTAGTTTCTCCAGTTTCTTTTGATTCTCTTCCTGTTTTTTCTTTATTTCGTTTTGTTCTTTCAATAAAGAGTCTTTGTAAAGCTGTTGTACTTTCTGCAGGTCTGTTTTTAAAGAATCAATTTTTTCTGCACTGTTATTGTAACGATAGGTTCCTCCTTTATTAATCATTCTGGTTGAATCTTTATCATCCTGATCATCTCCATCATCATTCGATTTATTTTTATCCCCATTCTTCCATTTGTCGGCCGGCTTACCGTTTAATCTATATAAACCATTTGCTTTCATGACATAATCTACATTTTCGTCCCAGCCTCTTTCTTCATCATCAATATCAATATCAAAATCGCTATTGTTCCATGGTCCGTTAAAATGAATATTGTGACCCCAGCCTACATTATTGTTCACCTTTATTTGCTTTCCAACTGGTACATAAACAGTAATGATAATTCGTTGGTTACGAAATTTATCAACTTTAGTTATGGTAATCCCTTTATCTAACACAAGCAATGAATCTTTTTGTGTAGCATTAAATTTTATTAAACTGGCCAAGGTATCTGCATTGCGCCTGTTACTTCCATTGGCCATTTTTATCATCGTTACCCTAAAACTATCTGTAGGAGATTTTATAATTTTAATGGTTACATTTTCTATTGGCATTGAGTCTTCATCAAAGTTTTGAAAAGGTTCAAACCTCAACGAATTATTGCGGTAATATTTTTTGGAAGGCGAATTATTAGTTATTTCCAATTTATTTACCCGTGGATTGCTCAATGCTATTTCCTGTTCATTTATGCTACTTACAGATTTAAAATCTTTGGCAATAGAAACAATCATAGCAATAAAACAAAACAATCCAATTAACCAAAGACCGAAAAAGGTAAAGCGCAATACCTTGCGGTTAGTTTTAGCTTTTGCCAGCCTTCGGATAATCCAGGTGATAATGCCAATTACCGGTATCGCAATAAAAAATATCAAGGTGCCCCAGGCAAAAACGTTTTGCCATCCATCGGTTAATAAATAATCCTTTAGCGGAAAAACACCGATAGAAGCTATTGCAAAAGCAAACAGTGCAACCACAAAAGCAAAACCAAAACAACCCAATATAAAATAAGCAAATGCCTTCACTATAAAAACAATAATATCACCCAGCGATCTGCTGCTTCTCCTGGCAACACTTCCCATTTCTGCTCCCATTGTTTTACCTTTTTCTTCTGCAAAAGCCCTTGCCTCATGACCCAGTTTTTCTGCTCTTTGCTGAACACCTTTCATTTCTTCTACTACCGAATTTTTAATAGAATTTAAATCAACTTTTTCTCCCTTCATTTCTAATTTTTCAGCTGTGCTGCCGGCTTCAGGTATTACCAGCCATAAAATAATATATATGAGTAAAGCGCCGGGGCTAAAACCTACCCTTAAAAAATTAGGAAAATCAAACATACCCCAGTGGCTCCAGTTAAATACAAAAGATAAAAAAGGCAGTAAAAATATTACCCTTGGTATCCATGGGTTTATCCCAAAGTAATTACCTATGCCGCTACAAACACCCGCTATTTTTTTATCCTCAGGATCCCTGAACAATCTTTTGCGTGTTCCTCCAATTACTTTGGTAGCGCTGCTTGGTACGGCTACCCACAAAATAATATAGGGTATTAAACCAAATCCAAAGGAGATGGCGAGTACCACAAAAATGATTCTTACAATTACCACATCAATTCCAAAATAATTGGCCAGGCCAGCACAAACACCCCCTAAAATTTTATCATTTTCGTCTCTGTATAAACGTTTGTGCACTTCAGCTGGGCCGGGGATTTGCTGATACTGTTGCGATCCGGCAGTTGTTGAAGAAGATGAAGAACTTTGGCTGTAAGCTGTACTGTCTTCTCCTTCAAATTCTTCGGGCCTGCCCATACTTTTGATAATGGCATTTACATCATCATCCGTAATGCAGGTTACTCCTTTTTTTAATCTCTCCTGAAAAAGTTCTGCAATGCGGCTTTCAATATCATTGATGATCTCTTCCTTACCTTCTTCATTTGCAAAATAATTATTAAGGCTGGCTGTATATTGTTTAAGCAAGTCAAAAGCAGACACTTCTATAGGGACTACTTGTCCGTGGAAGTTGATATTTATTACTTGTTTCATGGTTAAATGTGTTATTGTGTTCGTTCGTTAGTTGATTGGATCCACAACAAAAATCAGGTGATGCTCTTTATTGCGGATTGTTGAAGTTGGTGTTACTGGTGTGCTGTTGTTCTGCTTCTGAAAGTGCCTTTACTGCGTTTGCCAGTTCGTTCCAGGTTGCTTCCAGTTCTTTGTAAAAAGCATCTCCTTTTTCTGTTAATGAAAAATATTTTCTTGGCGGACCACTATTGCTTTCTACCCAACGATAGGTGAGAAACTCTGCATTTTTCAACCTGGTAAGAAGTGGATACAATGTTCCTTCAAAGATATTCAGGTTAGCAGTTCTCATCTTGTCAATAATATCTGACGGATAAGCCTCTCCCTGTTTTATCACCGAAAGAATACAGAACTCCAAAACTCCTTTCCGCATCTGGCTGGCTGTGTTATCAATGTTCATGGCTTCAATTTTTAAAAATCATTTTGTTGGGTATTTGTAGCTTAGTTGGTAACCTTTTGGTGTCCGGAATACTATTGGTTTTACCATCCCTCGCAACTTTACATCACAAAGATATAAAGATTATAGTACTATACAACACATAGTACCATTTATTTTTCAGTAGTTGGTGGTCAATATTAATGGTTTATTCGCTAAAACCCTTTACGGTACTGGGTTTTACAAAAATATTTTATCTAAAAAAATAACGGGGGAAATGATAGTTGGCAAAATTGGTTTGTTAAACGGTTTAAAAAAGAATAAAATTTGGGGATAAACGCAGGTTTATAAGATTTACATTGATGGTATAAAAACAAAAAGCCACTCAAACTGCACTGCCCCCAAAAAGTTAGACACTAAATGGGGGCATTTTTATGTTTAAAAGAAACAAGTATGATTGTGCATTTCGGCTTCAATGTGTAGAAGC
>JAYWAU010000521.1:0-3082 GCA_043782265.1 Ferruginibacter sp.
GATGGCTCTGTTGGGGTCTTTCAGTATCACATAATAATATTCGGATACAAAAATCAAAATAACCACCATGGCTACGATTAACAATTCTGACGCTTTAAATTTTTTGAACATTAGATAATTTTTTTTATTGTAAAGAATTATTTTTCCTTGTAATGTAATTCAATCTTCCCTGCGTAAATAGGTTGTGGGCAAAGGCAACGGCAATAGAAAAAAGTACAGCAAAAAGTGCCAGCAGGGCATTGTAGTAAACTGGTGCCATCAACGAAAACCTTATAAAAACTGTAACCAGCACAAAGGCCGCATATCTGAAAACATCCGGGTAATGCAATGTGTACCTGAATGCTACCAGCATAAAGAGCAAATCAGCAAAAATCAATATCATATAAAACTGGTCTATTGACTGTACCCAAACACCAGTATGTATAAAATTGTACACATCATGTATCTCAAGAAAAAAAAGTGAGATGAATACCAGCAGTGCAATGGACTGTTTAAGGATAATAAACTGAGCCTTATCTGTTGGTGCGGTTACTGACTTGTGCTGCTGCATATTGTAGTAAACTGACAGCAGGAGAAATACAATGGATGAACCCACCCCATCTGAAATCATTTTGTAAACCGAGGGTAACTGATTTTGTACGGGAAGGTGAAAATCAAAATGTGAAAACTCTTTGAAGGAGGAACGCAAAAGCACCAGGCTTAAAATTTCAATTTGCTTTCCTATGGAGTTGGCAATGGACTGCGGAATAACAAACACCAAACTTATCATTTCAAAGAACAACAGCAGCGTGAAGGATATTTCTATTGCCTGTAAAAAATGGATATGACCAAACAGGCGTGGCATAAAAATAAATCCACTGTGATTTATAAGAGCAAGCCCCATGCTGAAAATAAAAGTTGCAATTAGTAATATACTTTGAAATTTTGCAATTTTTTTACCTTGCCAGAAAAGTTCCAATGGCAAGTAAGTAAAACGCAGTATTGCAGCTAACGGATTCATAGGTTAGATCCTTTAGCTCCGTTGGATATTTGTTTTATAAAATAAATCTGAAAATTTTTCATTGATAATTAATTTTCTAAAGGCTTTACTTTCCGTATACTGTTGTACATGTCATGCATGATTTGCATGTGCGGCGCCGTAAGTACAGCAAGCCCCAAAAACAGGTAACCCACCATAGTACTGCTGTTGATAAACATAAAACCTGTTAAACCAAATAAACCGATTCCACCAATTGCTAAAACACTGTACAATATAATTTCCTTCTTAATGCTATTTTGAGTATAAGAATTATTTTTTCGTAAGTAAGCCGTGATATTATTGAGCGATAAAACTGAATGCCATACAACAAAGTAGAAGGTAAAACCAAGTAGCATGGGCAAGTTGAACAGGATTAATAAAATAACTGCAAAGCGTATTAAGAACTGTCCTTTACCATTTGTACCGGTATGTTTGTTCTGCAGAAAATAAATAAATGTGGCTGTAAAAAATAATATTCCTGCAACAGAAATGACGTTGTAACGGTTTGCATCAAGCCAGTTAATAAAAACTATATTTTCCTTACCTGCGCTGAATAGTTGAAACAAAGGTTTTACTTGTTCAAAATGATGCAGCAGTATAACCGAAAGAATGAGGAGCCCATAAAAGATAACAAATGCTTTGCCCGAAATTGTGTTGGTTTTAAACTGGTACAAATCTGTTTCTCCAAAATGGTAAGCAGCAAAAAGAATAAACAAAAGATTGCCCCACAATGGAAAAAACCATAAGATTGCTGCAAAGGAAAAAAGTCGTGAAATATAAATTATTAGAAATCGAAATTTTGAGAATGACTTTTTACTGCTGCTTGCATTTTGTGAAGCTACCAGCAAATCTGCTGCCCCATGCGGCACCCCTAATAAAAGTATTCCTGATAAAAAAATAATGAATTGTATGGTGTTATTAAAGGGTAAAATATATTGTTGAAACAATAACAACACACAGCCGGATAATAATAATGCAATCCTTAGCATACAATATTTTTTAAAAGATGAATTTTAAAAAGTAGGAAGTGCAATACAATTTGTACTGCACTTCCTGGTGATGGTTAAGCATAGGATGGGGATGCTGTCTTATCGGATTGTGCCAGTGCATAAATCACTAAACCAAATCCAATTTTATTGATGGCATCACCAATGTTGTAAACAATATCCATTGATAGCCCTTCAAAAACCCGGAAGCCAAACAGGCCACCGGCTGTACCTGCTATATACCCAATTGGATAAATAGCCCATCCAACCAGTACAAACCAACCCAGAGTTTTTACGGCTTTAGCAACTGCCGGCCCTGCATTACCTGCAAGCTGTGCCACTTCACCAAACCACACGAGGTATACAATGTAGAAATAAGCCAAGCCGCTTATCAATCCCCAGATCCAGCTTTGTGTTTCTTTACCATAAATGGCTTCGCCAATATAGCCTGTTACCAGCATTACAACAGATGCAAAAATTAGTTTCCAAAGCAATCCTGCTTTTGCACCCGCCTTTTTGGTAATCAAATAAAATTCTACACACATTAACGGCACTGTTAAAATCCAGTCAACATAACGAAAAAATACAGGAGATTCGCCTGTTTCCAGGTTGTAACCTCTCATGTAATAATAATGTACGGCAGCAATAAAAGTGATAAGACCGGAAACAAGAACAGATGTACGCCACTTTTGCGGTACATTGTTTAACTCAAAGAAAAAGAAAACACAAGCGGCCATCATGGCCATGGTGCCTACAAAAAATGTGAAGGCCACGTAGTTGTTGGTTGCAATCGGGAGAACTCCCAGCAATGTTGGATGCATATATATGGTTTTAGTTTACAAAAGAGAAAAACACTTAAACGTTTTGTCTGTAAAGAGCAAGGATATTTTGTTTAAAAATTTCGTATAAATAATAAACAGTTTATTTATTAAAAAGTTTAAGAATTTCAAAAATTATTGAAAATTCAGTTTTATTAGAACACATCTATAACATACTTTCTACTTCGTAAAAGCTTATAACTAAAACAGTTGAGATACATAAACAATAACTGAAATGCGGTGAACAATTATTTTTTAAT
>JAYWAU010000522.1:0-8523 GCA_043782265.1 Ferruginibacter sp.
TTTATTGTTTTTGAATTAAGACTTTGAATAATGCAAGGTACAGCGGAGCTTTGCGGGCTATCTATAAAAAAGATCAAAATGACTTCAAAACCATAAAAACGTTAGTCAGAATCATAAACAGACCACTAAAATAATGATAACAGAAGCAGAAGCAAGACAACAAAATTTATCAGGCTGTGATGTTTTTAAACGAACTCACCTTGCATATAAAGACGACTTAAACCGAGATGCCTTTGTTGTATCATTAAATTATGAAGCATATAAAATTTTACTGTCCTCTACTTTAATTGGACAATATCCAATTCTGAAATCTGAACAAGTGAAAATTAAAAATGGCTTAGACAATGGAACATTCAACTTAGCAGAATATGAACCTTCGCAAATTCAAATGCAGAGGATGGAATATATAAACTTAGAAAATTTTTATATCGCTACAGGGTTTGAATTACATTTTAAATCTTGCCTTTTTACAAAATGATTATGTCGTAAATATTTTTGAAGATAAAGACCAATTTAAAGATTTGAAAATCGAACAAAGAAAAAGACCTGTTCATAAAAACGAGTTATTTAATATTAGTGGATACTTCTATGACAGCAATAAAAAGATAAATATTCTCAAAGGTATTACAGCAAAGAGTGTAGACTTTAGCGTAATCTGTAATTTACAGTCTTATAACTCAACATTGAACGTATCAAGCGATATTTTGGGTATTGCCGAAGATTATAGAAATTTAAGGAATCAAATACATCTTCCAGGCGACTACGGTGCCTCCCCATTTTTAAATGAAGTTGGTGAAAATTTAATGCCACTATTAATAAATTTTATCAATACTAATATAGTGGACAATACAAATCAACTTATACAAAAGTGGACACTAAATTATAGATACTTGGATCGGCTAAACTACTTGGATTAAGAATGGCAGCAGCCAGTCGAGTAAGCAAGGGGAATTTCACCCCTGCTCCTCACAGAACCTTACGTGAACCTCTCCATTCATACAACTCTTCAAGATGCTTCTTTCAATTAATAAGCGGGGCATACACTCCCATGGGCAAACAGGCTGGGTTGCATTTTGTACAACGTATTTAGTACTCAACAAATAGTTATATTCGTTTACAAATACTTAAACATACAACTTGCGTAAATGAACGAGTTGGCAGCAATTTGCGATTAGTCTCAAAAATCAAGCAATTCAATTCTAAATATGAAATTATTTTTTGCCCTTTTAATAACGTCTACCATATTTTCCTGCAATGGGAAAAAGGCCTTCGACAAAAACAGCGAACACCAGCTTAACTATGAATTAGTAAGTACCTGGCCTGAACTTAGTAAAGGGTATAAACTAAGCCAACCGACAGGCATCGGTATTGATAAAGACGATCACATATTTGTTTTTCATAGAACGGGACGCAAATGGACGACACCTTTCCCAGACTCAGTTATTTCACAGAATACAGTACTTGAGCTTGACAATGAATCGGGAAAAATAATCAATTCATGGGGTGCGAATTATTTCATTATGCCTCACGGGTTGACGGTTGACAAACAGAATAATATATGGTTGACTGATGTGGCACTGCATCAGGTCTTCAAGTTTAGCCATGATGGAAAATTACTCATGAAATTAGGGGTTGCAAAAGTGCCGGGCAATGACTCATCACATTTTAATCTCCCCACCGATATAGCGATAGCAGATGACGGTTCTTTCTATGTAAGTGATGGTTATGGCAATAGCAGAGTAGTCAAATTTTCTTCGACCGGAAAATATATCAAAGCATGGGGTACATATGGAAACAAGCCTGGACAATTCATAATACCACATGGTATAGCTATTGATAAGAACAATACTATTTATGTTGCTGACAGACAAAACAACAGAATACAATTATTTGATACTTCCGGCAATTTTATAAAGGAATTAAAAAATGATATGGAAGTACAACAGCTCCCCTCAATTGCTATTGACAAAGCAGACCATCTCTTCGCTATTGACTACGATCCAACAAAAAAAATGGATAGTACGGTAAAGGGTTCAACTATTTTTGAATTTGACTCATCTCAACATGCCAAAAATCATTTTGGAGCTACTGGTTCATCTTACAGAACCACTTGCTGGTTTCATGATTTAGCAGTTGATAGCAAAGGCAATATTTACGTTGGAGACATCATCGGATTAAAGGTCCTAAAATTTAAACCTAAAAAATTATTTTAAACTACTTGGATTAGTTGAAGTAAAATAAACTGCTGCCAGTCGAGTAAGCAAGGGGAGTTTCACCCTCTGCTCCTCACAGAACAGTACGTGAACGTCTCGATTCATACAGCCTGCCCCGATTATTTCGGGGGCTCTTCAAGATGCGTTTTTCAATTAATAAGCTGGGCACACTCCAATGGGCAAACAGGCTGGGTTACATTTTGTACAACCAAGAGAGCCGGTAATAAGATTTAGGGAAGTGAAAGAGTTGAGTCAAAATTCAGTGAAAGAAATAATTGCAAAGACCCTCCATATTTGTATAGCTTCAAACGAGGTAAATAACCTGAAATACTTTGTACTTTTGATTTATGAGCAACATCAAACTTTTTGAGAGTAAACAAGTTCGTTCCGAATGGAATGAGAAGGAAAAGAAATGGTACTTCTCTGTACAGGATGTTGTTGAAATATTGACTGACAGTATAGATGTGAAGCAGTATATAAAAAAGATGCTTAGCCGAGATGAACCGCTTAAAAGCAACTGGGGTACAATCTGTACCCTGGTTGAAATGGAAGCCGCAGACGGTAAAAGACGCAAGATACAAGCAGCCGACACAAAGGGACTTTTAAGAATTATCCAGTCTATCACCTCTCCTAAAGCAGAACCATTCAAATTGTGGTTAGCACAAGTAGGCTCTGACAGGTTAGATGAAATTGAAAATCCCGAACTGGCGACACAACGCACAAGAGAATTATACAAACTTAAAGGTTATCCTGATGACTGGATTGAGAAACGAATGCGTAGCATTGCTATTCGTGAAGAACTAACCGACGAATGGAAAAACAGAGGAGTAAAAGAGCAAAAGGAATATGCGATTCTGACTGCTGAAATTTCAAAAGCGACTTTTGGTTTAACACCTTCCCAATACAAAAAAGTTAAAGGGTTGAAAAGTCAAAATCTGCGAGACCATATGAACGACCTTGAATTGATTTTTTCCATGCTTGGTGAGGCTTCAACAACTGCTATTGTAAAGACAAGAAATCCAAAAGGGTTCGTCGAAAATCAAGTAGCCGCTAAACAAGGTGGCTCAGTTGCCGGTAAAGCGAGACGAGACCTTGAAGTTAAAACTGGACAGAAAGTAGTATCATCAGAAAACTATCTTCCAACCACAAAAAAGAGTAAACAATTAAACAAGGGCAAAAAGAAATAGTTCAGTTAACTAACGGCTGCTGCCAGTCGAGTAAGCAAGGGGAGTTTCACCCCCTGCTCCTCATAGAACCGTACGGGATCCTCTCGATTCATACAGCCTGCCCCGATTATTTCGGGGGCTCTTCAAGATGCTTCTTTCAATTAATAACCGGGGCATACACTCCAATGGGCAAACAGGCTGGGTTACATTTTGTACAACGCATTTAGCACTCAACAAATAGTTATATTCGTTTACAAATATTTTTAGCTATTTACGAGTAGCGTAAATACAAATGTTAGCGTTCATTGTAAGGGACGATACAAACGGAATATAAAGACTAAAAAACTAACTATATTAAATGAGAAAAATAATAGTAGTAGCAGGTGCGACAGGAAATCTAGGTGGTAAAATTGTAAAGGCATTATTAGCTAAAGATGTAGAAGTGCGAGCAATTGTGCGCTTAGCAACAGACATTAAAAAAATAAAAGACTTAGAACAAAAAGGTGTCAAAGTGTTTCAGGTGGACACAAGCAATAAATCCGAAATTTCAAAACACTGTATAGGAGCGCATTGTGTTGTATCAGCTTTGGCTGGTTTAAAAGAAACGGTAATTGACACTCAAAAAATATTTTTAGATGCTGCGGTTCAAGCAAATGTTCAACGATTTATTCCAAGCGACTATTCAAGTGATTTCACAAACTTGAAGGAAGGACAAAATAGAAATTTAGATTTCAGGAGAAAGTTTCACGAGTATCTTGACAAAACACCTATCAAAGCAACAACTATTTTTAATGGTCCTTTTATGGATCTATTAACGACAGATATGCCTTTAATACTTTTTAAACAAAAATGGATTTTATGCTGGGGTAATCCAAATCAAATTTTAGAATTTACAACTACAGACAATGTTGCTGAATTTACAGCTGCTGCTGCCGTGGACGATAATACACCAAGATATTTAAGAATTGCCGGTGATAAACTTTCGTGCAACGACTTTGTTAAATTGCTTACTGAACTAACAACAAAAAAATATAAAATATTTAGACCAGGGGGCATTAGTCTTTTAAATTTTCTTATCAAGGTGACAAGATTTTTTTCACCTTCAGAAAACGAACTTTATCCAGCTTGGCAAGGAATGCAATACATGAGAGATATAATGGAAGAGCGAATTATTTTTCAAAAATATGATAACGATAGATATTCATACATAAAATGGACTTCTTTAAAAGAATTTTTAGTTAACGAAAAAGTAAACCTTAAATAAACAACTTAACAAGTAGAAGAAAACAACGAACCGCTAACAGCAGCTACAAGAAATGGGCGGTTCAGTAGTTATATGAAGCTTTGTGCTTCGTAGCAAGTTTTATAGTGGCAGACAGTTTTCGTCTCCGAAATCGCCAACTTCTTGTAGCTGCAAATACTTACTAACGGGTTGCGCAAATAAAAAAATTATAGCCTCTTTAATTTGAACCAGCTAATTTACGATAATACTAACTTTAAATATTATTGACAACCATAAAATGAATCAGCAATTACCCATAAGAATTATTTTACAAAGCCCCCCAACCGGTGTGGACTTTGGGCTTCAAAAAGGTAGTGGAAATAAATATGAGACTATCCAAAAGCAACAATCCAATAAAAATGATCTATGCTTTGAATTTGAAATTTCAGTAAAAGAAACCAACACCACTTCGCCTGATTTTAAAGGCCCCTATGTTCAGGGACCCTTAAGCGAACGCTTCATTTATATTGACATTGGAACTTGTGCTGGTCAGATAAATTCAGTGTGGAGTCGTAGATTGAAAATTCCACTGAGGAATATTTTATCTGAAACAATCAATCTTTTATTGGCCGACACCTCCCTTATTTTAGAAACAAAGGTTGCTGGAACAGGCAAAGACGGAGGACCAAATTGTGCAACCGTAAAACCTTTTTCAGGGTGGCAATTAGTTCCCGTTCATAAATAAAATTATACAACAATGCATTTGTAAAAAATGCAGGCTGCACCGGGTAATTTTACATTGCAAATACAAAACGTTGGCAGCTGTTGGCAGGTTAATAGAATAAAAATCATTAAATACCTGGTACCTGAAATTTACCCTTTTTATCATTTTCTTTTTAAGTAGTATTTATGGATGCAATGATACTATTAAACATAAACAGTCGGACGAAAACATAAGCAGGGAGAAGTTTGACAAAACAACATGGAGAATCAAAGATGCTACTGATTATCCTTACAGAGATAAAATGCTTAACAACTTAATTACGAATGAAAAATTGAAGGGTTTAAAGAAAGAAGAAGTTATAGATCTTCTTGGGCGGCCAGACCGAATTGACAGCAGCTATCTGTTTTACAGAATCGCTCAACAGCGTATAAGTTTCTTTCCCCTGCATACTAAAACATTGGTAATTAAATTAACTAAGGATAGCACCGTTGAATGGAGAAAAATTCATCAATAGAAGAAGTAAAAGCAGGCAACAATAAAACAGCAGTCGCAACAATGTATTTGCAAAATATTAGTGGTGATTGCATAAATACCCAACAGACATTAGGCATAGAGTCAACAACAAAGGCCCTGAAATAGTGCACTGCCTGGCTTATTTATGACGACATCCTTAAAGACTTGTAATTAAAAAAATAATCGTAAAGTAAAACTTCATTATCAATAAATATAAATCATGCAGAACGCACATCAACAACTAATTCTTGCAGAACATACAGCAAAAGATTTATTTAATACAGTAGCCGCAAGAGGCTTAATCATTGCCGGGAAATCGGAGGCTGCACTTTGTGATGAAATAGTGCAAATTGCCAGGGAAGATTTTGGTATTGAAAATCATTGGCATAAAAAAATTGTAAGAACAGGTATTAATACACTACAACCTTTTATTGCAAACCCACCTGACCTCGTTATTCAAAAAGATGATATTATTTTTTTTGATTTCCATCCTATTTACCAGGGTTGGGAAGCAGACCTTGGACGAACATATGTTTTAGGCAACGACCCTTTAAAACTAAAAATTAAAAAAGATATTGAAGCGGCATGGCACGAAGCGAATGCCTGGTATTTTAAACAAAATGATCTTACCGGCGCCGCATATTTTAATTATGTTACCGACCTTACAAAACGCTATGGTTACGAGTTTGGAAACGCAATAGCCGGTCATATTATTGGTTATTACCCACATGAGCAGCCTGACGACCCTACTGATTTGTGTTTAGATGTGCACCCCGATAATCATGCTGATATACTTCAATTAGACAAACACGGAAACAAAAGGCACTGGATTTTAGAGCTACATTTTGTAGACAGGGTAAATAATATTGGAGCTTTTTTTGAGCAATTATTAACAGCAGAATAAAGCAACAAACTGCTGGCCGGATAAGCAGGCAGGATTACACCTATTGATGCAAAATAAGCATTGCATTTTTTTAAACACAACCTGGAATGATCTGCTTCCGCTTGCATATTTTGTTTCCAGCATACAAACACTTTATATGACATTGGTCAAAAACAGCCATGGGATATATTCTGATATGTACGGTTTTGAATTGCCCAACAAATGGCAGGTCTCCTTGTCAAACCAAAGATATTACAATGCTGCTATGATTTGTTATGAGGGTTCAGGTACACCTGTGGATATCATCGTTAAAAATACACAACAAGACTTATTGAAAATGACAGACCCGGTTATTGTGAAAGCATTAAGTATGATGAAGAAAAAATAACATTGGCCAACATGTATGTTATGGAGAACGGATAGTAACTTGTTATTGGCGCAGGCATACTGCAATAAATAAAGCATAAATGCCGTTTTAAAATAAAACATCCAATAACTCCTTAAAATATTAAAATGAAAAACCAAACACTAAAAGAACAAAATTCCAATTCCCTCAATTGCAGTCCAAAAATTGAAACTGCAGCCCCACAATATATTTACACAGAAGAAGACCTGGGCGAAGGTATACTTGATATGGATGTTAATTTATACTATGCCAATTGCATTAATTAGATTTAATTACAGGATAAATAAAAAAGCCGCAACATCACTGTTGCGGCTTTTTACGTACTATTTTAAAGTTGCTTATTTCACTTCTTCAAACTCAGCATCGGTTACATTTTCTGCATTGGCATTGCTCTCACCCTGCGGTTGGTGAGGCGCTCCATCGCCTTGTGGTTGTGCACCTGCGCCATCTTGTGTAGCCTTGTACATTTCCTCGCTGGCAACTGTCCAAGCGGCATTCATTTCAGCAACAGAACTATCAATTTGCGCAATGTCCTGTGTTTTGTGTGCCTCTTTTAATTTTGCCAAAGCTGCTTCTATCGGTGCTTTTTTATCAGCGCTGATCTTGTCACCATATTCTTTCAGTTGTTTTTCTGTCTGAAATATTAAGCTGTCTGCCTGGTTTATTTTTTCTATCTTTTCTTTTTCTGCCTTATCAGTTGCTTCATTGGCTTTTGCTTCGTTCTTCATTTTTTCAATCTCTTCTTTGCTTAAGCCGCTGCCTGCTTCAATACGGATGTTATGGCTTTTGCCGGTGCCTTTATCTTTAGCCGTTACATGAAGGATACCGTTGGCGTCAATATCAAAAGTAACTTCTACCTGCGGTACACCACGGGGTGCAGGCGGGATGTCGGTTAAATTAAATTTACCCAAACTCTTGTTCTGATTGGCCAATGGCCTTTCGCCCTGCAATACATGTATTTCAACACCGGGCTGGTTATCGCTGGCAGTACTGAACGTTTCTGATTTTTTTGTAGGGATGGTGGTGTTGCTCTCGATCAACCTTGTCATAACGCCACCCATAGTTTCAATACCAAGACTTAATGGCGTAACATCTAACAACAATACATCCTTCACATCACCCGATAAAACACCCCCTTGTATAGAAGCTCCGATGGCAACCACTTCATCAGGGTTAACGCTGCGGTTGGCTTTTTTACCAAAGAATTTTTCTACTATTTCCTGTACTTTGGGGATACGTGTACTACCACCTACCAGAATAACCTCGTTGATTTCATTGATAGACAAACCTGCATCTTTTAATGCCAGTTCACATGGTTTTAAACACCTGCTGAATAATTCATCTGATAATTTTTCAAATTGTGCACGGGTGAATTTTTTAACCAAATGCTTAGGCA